>JBAQUE010000208.1:0-9549 GCA_049297315.1 Rugosibacter sp. | reverse complement strand
GTTGGAGAGGCCGGCCGAGGTGGCGTTGATCACCAAATCGAAAACACGGCCGTCTAGCGCACCAAACCCGCCGCCATCCACCTGAAAATCAGCCGCCAGCCGCGCCGCTTTTTCCGCCGTGCGATTGGCGATGAAAATCGATGCCGGTTGCCAGGCCAGGAGCGGCAGGATCACCCCGCGCGCCGCGCCGCCAGCGCCGAGAATCAGGATGCGCGCACCGTGCAAGCCGCGGCCGAGATTCACCGTGATGTCGCGCACCAACCCGGCGCCATCGGTGTTGTCGCCGCTGATTTCACCCTGCGTGAAACTCAGCGTATTCACCGCGCCGGCGGCCTGGGCGCGCGGCGTCAAGTCTTGCGCCAGGCGGAAGGCTTGTTCCTTGAACGGCACAGTGACATTCGCGCCGCGCCCGCCCTGCGCCGCAAACGCGGCCACGGCGGCGGCGAAACCATCCAGTGGCGGACAAATCGCTGTGTAGATCATGTCCTGCCCGGTTTGTTGCGCAAACAAGCCATGGATGCGCGGCGACAGGCTGTGGCTGACCGGATTGCCGAACACCGCATAGCGCTCCGCATGGTGCTCCGCATGGTGCTCAATTGGCATGCAGTTCATCCTCGCTGGTAAATGTCCAGGTGCGGGTGATTTCCAGGACATCGGTATCGCGCTTGATTGCCTCTGGAAACGGCGCATAGGGCGCCGCCATACGCACGATGCGTATCGCCGCCTGGTCCAGCACCGGCTGCCCCGATGGCCGGTTAAGTTCCACCTTGTCCAGTTCACCGTTGCTTTTGATCACCACGGTCAGCACCAGGCTGCCATACAGGCGGCCGCGTGCCGCGGTCGGGTAATTCAGGTTGCCCACGCGTTCGATTTTCTGCCGCCAGTCTTCAACATACTGCGCGAAGCGGTATTCCGCGACACGCGCGCCGATAAATTTCTTGCGCGGCCGCTGGTTGTATTCCTCGGTTTGCCGTGCAATCTCGCCTTCCAGCCGGGCAATGGCCAGCGCCCGGGTCGCCAGGTCGAGGCCGGAGATGGCGGGCGTCGGCGATGGCGTGGCCGGCTTGGATACGGCCTCGGGGGTGTGTATCGATTGCGTGCTGCGCAACTGCGTCAGCATCTTTTGCGTTTCGGCCTCCAGCTGCGTCACGCGCTGCTGCGTTTCGACCAGGTCGTCCCCCTGTTTTTTTTGCAACGCAGGCGGCAATGGGGTTTTGGCGCGGCGGTCTTCCTCTGTGTCGCCACCGCCATCCAGACTGGTCTGCGCCCGCGCCTGCGCCTTGTCCGGACGATGTCGGCTTTTGCTGTTGACCAGAATCACGTCCAGCGCGCGTTCCGTGGCCTTGCTCATCAAATCCGGCGGCGTGAAATGGATGGCCAGCAAAACCGTATGCGCCAGCAATGAAATGACGATTGCCAGCATCAGGGGGCGCAGTGATGCAAGCAGGGCGGGCAGTCTGAAAAAAACGGCGGGCATGGGCGCGGATTCTACCCTGCGGCTTTGGCCTTTCCGCTGCTTTCCTCGCCCTGTTCCCCGTCATTTGGCGCAGCCTCCTCGGCAGACAAATCCGCAACCGGTACAACAGCGGCCAGCACCTCAACAAAGCGCGCGCGGATTTCCGCCGTCAGCAAGTCGATCTCCTCGATGCTCAACCGCACGCGCGCCCCGCGTGGCGCCACCGCCATGTCCGGCAACGATGGCGCGCGCAGCACCAGCGGCAAGTCGTTCACGCGCACCAGCGCTTCGCGCAGCACCACGGCTTCCAGCGTCGCCGCGCCCGTTTGCAGCAGATGGCGCAGGCACCAGTAGCGCTCCATGTTGCGCTGGAATTCGGCATATGACGCATAGGTCAGTTCAAAATCGCGCAGCGCGGCAAACAGCTCCGGCGACTGCGGCGGGAAAGGTGGTGCTTTCTCACGCAGCAAGGCAATCAACTGCCACTGGTTGAGCAGGTCGCAATACCGTCGCAAGGGCGAAGACAGCCAGGCGTAGCAATCCACGCCCAGCCCTTCATGCGCGGCGGCGACCGTGCTCATGCGCACCTTGCCGCCGGTCTGCACGCGATACAGCGCGGGGATGCCGGCATCGCGCAACAGCGCGCCCCAGGTGGTGTTGGCGACGATCATCAGTTCCGCCACCAGCGTATCCAGCGGGCTGCCACGCGGCCGCTCGCTGATCGCCACCACGCCGGGGCCATCGACGCCGGCGGCAGCCCAGTCGATGGTGAAGTTGTAATCCTTGCGGTCGTTGTTGTCAGGTGTTTTGCCGCGCCCGGCGGCCAGCACCTGGGCGAATTCCCACAGCAGCTTCAGCTCGTCGCGATAAGCGAAGTCGCCCAGGCCTTCAGCCAGCGTGGTTTCATTGAACACCGGCTCAATATCGTGATGGCGCAAATTGTCGGCGATGGTGACACGCTCCAGCCGCGTGCTATGCCCCAGCAGGCGCAAGTCGGATGCCACATCGAGATACAGCGAGACCGCCGGCGCCGTGCGTCCGGCAGCCAGCGTGAATTGCTCGACCACGGCCTCCGGCAGCATGGTGATCTTGTGGCCCGGCATATACACCGTCGACAAGCGCCGCCGCGCAATCTGGCCGAGGTCCGACTCCGCCGCAAATCCCAGCCCTGGCGCGGCGATATGCACACCGATGCGCCAGCCGTCCGCCTGCGGCGTGACGGAAAACGCATCGTCGATTTCAGTGGTTGCCGCATCGTCGATGCTGAACGCGGCAACTTCCGCTAGCGGAAGTTGCCCAGGTAACGTCCCATCCCCCCGGCCCCCTTCCGCAAGGGGGCGATTATTCTGGCGCTGCGCGCTTGTTGGGGCTGGCGCATAGGCTGGCATGTTGGCGGGCAGCGCAAACGGCGGAAAATCCGTGCCCTCGCGGAAGCATTCAAACAGGAACCGCCCCAGATGGTAATCATGCGTCGAGGCCACCGCGCCGCAGTTCAGCAGCAGGCGCGCGGGGCTCAGGCCGGCCTCGCCGGCGGCGGCATTCAGCGCCTTGGTTTCCATCCGGTTGTTGTCCGGCGCGTACAGTAACTGGCGCAACTGCGGTTTGATTTCCTCAGGCAGTTTTCCGCCAGCCAGTTCTGCCGCCATTTTTTCGATGGCCGCTGCGGCCAGGCGCTTTTTCTCCAGCCCGGCCAGCGCCGCTTGCAAAATCTCCGGCGGCGCTTTCAAGAACCGCCCGCGTCCCTTGCGGTGAAAATACATCGGCGCTGAATGCAGGCGCAGCAGCACGGCGGCCGATTGCGCCGCATCGGGCGCCGCGCCGAAATAGTCGGCCGCCATCTCGGCAAAGCCAAATTCCGCCGCTGGCCCCACCTCCCACAAAAAATCCACCTCGATATCCTCGGCGAGCGTCTCGGCCTGCACCAGCAAATCAGCCGCCGACAGCGCGGCAAACTTCAACAGCACATTGGCAGTTTTCACCTTGACGCGCTTGCCGCCGGGCAATTCCACCTGCAAGGAGGTCACATTGTCAGCCAGCACGGCGCCGGCGCGGAACGCGCCGTCCTCTTCAAACAGGACATTCATGGCAAACGGGGAGGGAAAAAGGCAAAGAGGGCGAATTATACGGGCGGCAGGACATCCATCCCCTTAATATGTTGTAGAGCGGCTGGGATGGAAGATGGACATTTTGCTGCTGTATGTTGCAAAAAACCAACACATCCGCGCACTGCAAGATGGGATATGCAGATTGTCTTTGGCTTATATCCTGATGCACATCCATAATCGTCTCAGCTTTTCGGCAACGAAAGCTGCGTCGGCAGTGGCCAACACGTGAAGCCATTGACCGGCGGTGTTTTTAGCAGCCAGTAAAACAAACTTTTATTCTTTTTTAGGAGTTCCTCATGCAAAAGAAACTAATCGCCCTGGCTATCGCCGGGCTTTCCGGTGCGGCTTTCGCGCAATCCAATGTGACGATCTACGGCGTCGCCGACGCATCGTTTGATGTCATCAATATTAGCGGTGGATCGGGCACCCTTTCGGCCAACACCCCCAATTTCACCCGTGTGTCAACCAACGGTTCCTACATCGGCTTCAAGGGTACGGAAAACCTGGGCAATGGCATGAAAGCATTGTTCCAGTTTGAGTCCGACGCCAAGTTCGACAACGGTGGCAGCCTGGGCACCAGCCGCGACAGCTTTGTTGGCCTGACCGGTAATTTCGGTACGGTGGTGCTGGGTACGCTGACCGCCCCGACCCGCGCCCTGGGCGCCCGTCTGGACGTGAACACCGGAGAAGGCATCAGCAGCAACACGGCTGTGCTCGGCAAGCTGGGCGGCGCCTTGTCTTATGGAGACATTCTGAAAAGCACGATCACTGGCAGTGGAATTAATTCATATAACGCAAATGGCCGTTCGAATGACACCACCTCGATCTTCGATAGCCGCCACAAGAATGCGGTTGCCTACGTCTCTCCCTCGTTCTCCGGCTTCCAGGCAACCGCCGCCTACATGGCCAATGAAAACAAGAGCGAAGGTACTACTCCCATCAACACTTCGGCCTATGACCTCGGCCTGACCTATGACAATGGTCCGATATACATTGGCGGTACTTATGCCGAAGTGCGGGTGAAGAACGACACTGCGTTGCTTGGTCTAAATCCGGATACCAAGGTGAAAGAAGCCCGTTTGGGCGGCATGTATGACTTCGGCGTGGCCACCATCCGTGGTCTTTACGCCCGCACCAAGCTGGAAGACAATGTTAACGACGTCAAGCAAAACGTCTGGGGTATTGGCGGCACGTACAACGTGACCCCGAATGGCCGCATCACCGCCCAGTACTACAAGGCCAACGATCTGAATGGCACAACGGCTGATGACAACACCGGCGCCAAGTTCTACACGATAGGCTATGAGCACAGCCTGTCCAAGCGCACGATGCTGAAGGCCAACTACGCCTACCTGAAGAACGATGACAAAACCTCTGGTATGGGTGGTTATGACTTTGGCTACAACTCGTCCGGCTTTGCTGGCGACGAGCTCAAAGTTTCCGGCCTGCAACTCGGCCTGCGTCACGCGTTCTGATCCGGCTTAAAACCGGAGCAGTCAAAAAGGGCGCCCGCGGGCGCCCTTTTTTTATCCATCCAGGTCTGCGCAACGGGTATGAGGGCGAGCCATCTGCCTGACTGCCTCGCTCATTTATGTGGCGGGGCGCGACAGCTGTTTTTTAGTCACGTCATTTTGTGCTACCATTTTCATATTATCCAACATTATGGAGATAATATGGAAACGCTAACTGTTTCACCCAAGTTTCAAATTGTCATACCAAAGGCGTTACGCCGCCAACTACATATCGAAGTTGGACAAAAACTCAAGGCTCGCGTGCAGGGTGAGCACATCGAAATTTTTCTTGAGCGGCCGATGTCCGCAGCGCGCGGTTTTCTGCCGGGGCTGGATACCACCGTGGAACGGGAATCCGACCGCCTATGAATGTGGTGGATTCCTGTGGCTGGCTGGAGTATTTCGCCAATGGCGATAACGCTGACTTTTTCGCCCCGCTTCTGACGGATATCGAGCATCTTGCGGTGCCAAGCCTCGTCGTGTTCGAGGTCGGCAAGCGGGTTGCGCTCCAGCGCGGCGAGGCGGCGGCGCGTCAGGCGATGGATTTCATGGCGCAGGGCGTGCCGCTGGCCTTGGGCGCAGAGACGGCGTTCGCCGCTGCGCTGTATTCCGCCCAGCACCAGCTACCGCTGGCCGACAGCATCATTCTCATCAGTGCACGCGAGAATGACGCGATACTGTGGACTCAGGATAGTGATCTCAAGGGACATGACGGCGTGATGTACCGGGAGAAGAAGTAAACAGTTCGTCGTGGTTGCCGGTGGGGACGACTGAGTCAGCGCATCCGCTTGGGCCATTTCCTGACCGTATGGAAAACGCGCAGGACTTCCACCCCGCTACGTCGCACGCCACTCCGCACACGACAGGGCAGGATGTACGGGAACTGCGTCACGACAAGTGATTGCTTGCGTGATTGGCGTTCCAGTCGATAATCTCGTCGAGATAATCATGCCACCGCGTAAAGCTGTGGTCGCCGCCGGGCAGCACGGTTTGCCGCGCGCCGGCGTAATACGCGACAGCTTCGCGGTAATCGAGGGTTTCATCGCCTTCTTCCGTCAGCAGCCAGAAGCGCTGCGGCTGGCTTGAGCGCGGCAATTCCAGCGCGCGCAACTCATTGATGTGCTGGAGGGTGAAATCGAACGGCTCGCCGGTGTAAAGCCAGCGCTGCGGGCCGACAAAGTTTTCCAGCGACAGGCGGGCGACCACAGCGGGGTTCACCAGCACGGCGCGCAGATTGTATTTTTCCGCCAGCCAGGTGGCGTAAAAGCCGCCCAGGGACGAGCCGACCAGCGTTACTTCCTTCTTGCTCGCCGTATCGCCAGCGCCGACTTTTCGTTGCTTGATCAGATGCTCGGCCAATGCAATCGCCTCGGCAGGTGAGGCGGGCAGTTGCGGGCAAACGAAATCAGCCGCCAGCCCGCGTGCCGCCATGCGCGCGCCAAGCGCCCGCGCCTTGACCGATTGCGGGCCGCTGGTAAAGCCGTGCAGGTAGAGAATCATGGCGTCAGCCCGCTGTCCAGTTCACCAGGCCAAACTGCCAGGTGGCCAGGATCACCAGGCCGAAGGCGATGCGATACCAGGCGAATACGGTGAAGTCGTGACTGGCGATGTAGCGCAGCAACCAGCGCACGCAGACAAAGGCCGAGACGAAGGCGGCGATAAAACCGGTAGCCCACATGCCGAGATCGTCTGTCGATAGCAGGGCGCGCTCCTTGTAAAGCTGATATACGGTGGCCAGCAGCAAGGTCGGTATGGCGAGAAAAAAGGAGAATTCAGTCGCCGTCTGGCGCGACAGGCCGAACAGCAGGCCGCCGATGATCGTCGCGCCGGAGCGCGAGGTGCCGGGGATCAGCGCCAGCGCCTGCGCCAGGCCGACTTTCAGCGCATCCATGGCGCTCAAGTCTTCGACTTGTCCAATACGCACTTGATGCGTGCGCCGTTCTGCCCAGAGAATGACAAAACCACCGAGAATGAAAACCGTGGCAACGATGACCGGGTTGAATAAACAAGCCTTGATGGTCTCGCCAAACAGCAGCCCGAGCACGGCCAGCGGCATGAAGGCGATGGCCAGGTTGGCGACCAGCCGCTGTGAGTCGCGGTTGCTGGGCAGGCTGCCCAGCACCTGGCGGATGCGTGCGCGGTATTCCCAGCACACGGCGAGAATGGCGCCGGACTGGATGACGATTTCGAACAGCTTGCCGCGCGCGTCATTGAAATTCAGCAAGTCACCGGCCAGGATCAGGTGGCCGGTGGATGACACGGGGAGGAATTCGGTGATGCCTTCAACGATGCCGAGTATCAGGGCTTGCAGCAGCAGATGAAAATCCATGGGCGGAATGCGGAAGTGGGTGCGATGGTCGGGATGTGTGGTCAGTCAACCTGCCCCTCACTCTGACCCTCGCCCCGCTGGCGGGGCGAGGGGACGGCCTGAATTGCGGGAGGGGCTGGTTTTCTCGGGTCAAGTGGGTTTCTTGTAGATTTCCGCGCCGCCCTTGACGAATTCGATGGCCTTGACCTGCATGCCCGTGTTTAACGCTTCCTGTTCCGAGACGCCGAGCTGTTCCGCGTAGTCGCGCACGTCCTGGGTGATTTTCATCGAGCAGAAATGCGGCCCGCACATTGAGCAGAAGTGCGCGGTCTTGGCGCCATCCTGGGGCAGGGTTTCGTCGTGGAATTCGCGCGCCTTGTCGGGATCGAGGCCGAGGTTGAACTGGTCTTCCCAGCGGAACTCAAAGCGCGCCTTGGACAGCGCGTTGTCGCGCACCTGCGCGCCGGGGTGCCCCTTGGCCAGGTCGGCCGCATGTGCGGCGATCTTGTAGGCCATGATGCCGTCCTTGACGTCGTTCTTGTCGGGCAGGCCGAGGTGTTCCTTGGGCGTGACATAGCACAGCATCGCGGTGCCATACCAGCCGATCATCGCCGCGCCGATGGCGCTGGTGATGTGGTCATAGCCCGGCGCGATGTCGGTGGTCAGCGGCCCCAGCGTATAGAACGGCGCTTCATGGCAGAGCTTGAGTTGCAGCTCCATGTTTTCCTTGATCATGTGCATCGGCACATGGCCGGGGCCTTCGATCATTACCTGTACGTCATGTTTCCAGGCGATTTGCGTGAGTTCGCCGAGGGTTTTCAGTTCGCCGAGTTGCGCTTCGTCATTGGCGTCGGCAATCGAGCCGGGACGCAGGCCGTCGCCGAGGCTGAAGGCGACGTCGTAGGCTTTCATGATTTCGCAGATGTCCTCAAAATGCGTGTAGAGGAAGTTTTCCTGGTGGTGCGCGAGGCACCATTTGGCGAGAATCGAACCGCCACGCGAAACAATGCCCGTCATGCGCTTGGCCGTCAGCGGGATGTAGGCGAGGCGCACGCCGGCGTGGATGGTGAAGTAATCGACGCCTTGCTCGGCTTGCTCGATCAAGGTGTCGCGGAAGATTTCCCAGGTCAGGTCTTCGGCCTTGCCATGCACTTTTTCCAGCGCTTGATAAATCGGCACGGTGCCGATCGGCACCGGCGAGTTGCGCACGATCCATTCGCGGGTTTCGTGGATGTTCTTGCCGGTGGACAGATCCATCACGGTATCGCCGCCCCAGCGGATCGCCCAGGTCATCTTGTCGACTTCGTCCTGTATGGTCGAGACGAGTTGCGAATTGCCGATGTTGCAGTTGATCTTGACCAGGAAGTTGCGGCCGATGATCATCGGCTCGCTTTCCGGATGGTTGATGTTGTTGGGGATGATGGCGCGGCCGCGGGCGACTTCATCGCGCACGAATTCGGCGGTGATGAGTTTGGGCGTGGCAGCGGAAAAATTCTGCCCCGGGTGCTGGCGGCGCAGATTTTCGGCGAGTTCCGCCATGCGCTGGTTTTCGCGGATGGCGATGAATTCCATTTCCGGCGTGATGATGCCTTTGCGCGCGTAATGCATCTGTGTGACGTTCGCCCCAGCCTTGGCGACGCGCGGGTGGCGGGCGAGGTCAAAGCGCATCTCGGCCAGCGCGGCGTCGGCCAGGCGTTGCTGGCCATAGGCCGAACTCAGACCGGTGAGTTCTTCAGTGTCATTGCGTTCCGCAATCCATGTGTCACGCAAGCCGGGCAAACCTTTGCGGATGTCAATTTTCACGGCTGGATCGGTATATGGGCCGGAGGTGTCATACACCGCGATCGGCGGGTTGTCGCCAGCCTGGACGATCTCGCGCAGGGGGACGCGGATGTCCGGGCGGCTGCCGGTGACGTAGATTTTGCGGGAATTGGGTAAAGGAGCGATAGCGGCCGAGTCGACATGCGCATCGGCGGCAATAAATTGTTCGTTGGCGTTCATGGGAGTACCCCGGTTCTGTCAATAGCGGTGAAATGTCGAAACTACTGGAAAGGCGCGCGTAATGCAACCAGTTGCGTGAAAGGATTACGACGCCAACCCAACTGTCATCACTTCTATTGCTCATAGCAGCTTCCTTTCGTTGCAAAATCGACCGTGTATGCACGAATG
>JBAQUE010000207.1:0-7056 GCA_049297315.1 Rugosibacter sp. | reverse complement strand
GTATTGAATCAGGTCATTGGTGCCGATGGACAAAAAATCCAGGCGGCGCAGGAAGGGGCCGAGCGCCAATGCCGCAGCAGGAATTTCGATCATGCCGCCGATTTCAATCGTTTCGTTGAACTTATGCCGTGACTCGCGCAGCTGCGCCTTGGCTTCCTCGATCAGGGTTAGCGCCTGGGTAATTTCCTGGGCATGCGCCAGCATCGGGATCAGCAAGCGTACCCGCCCATGGTGTGAGGCGCGCAGGATGGCGCGCAACTGGATGAGGAATATCTGCGGCTCGGCCAGGCAGAAGCGGATCGCGCGCAAGCCCAGCGCCGGATTCGGCGACAAGTATTCGCTGCCACGCCCCTTCAAGGCGCGCGCCTCCTTGTCGGCGCCGATATCCAGCGTGCGGATGGTCACCGGCTTGCCAGGGAATGCTTTGACTACCTGGCGATAGGCCTCGAACTGTTCGTCTTCATCAGGCAGCTCGTCGCGGTTCATGAACAGGAATTCGGTGCGGAACAGGCCGACGCCATCCGCGCCCATCTCTTTTGCGCGCTCCGTATCCTGCGGCAGCTCAATGTTGGCATGCAGTTCAATATGAACACCGTCCAGCGTCGTGGCGCGCGCGGTCTTGAGGCGCATGCGCTTGCTGCGCTCAAGCGCCATCGCCACTTTGCGCAACCGGTATTCCTCGACCATGCGCTCGCAGGGATCGACGATCAGCACACCACGCGTCCCATCGACAATCAGCAAATCATTGTCCTGGATTAATGGCCGCGCCTGCTGCATGCCCACCACAGCTGGAATCGCCAGGCTGCGCGCGACAATCGCGGTATGCGACGTGGAACCGCCCATGTCGGTCACAAAGCCGCCAATTTTCAGGTTCTTGAATTGCAACGTATCCGCCGGGGACAAGTCATGCGCGACGACAATCAAGTCACCATCGACTGCGGCTGTCTTGCGCCAGGCCAGTTTTCTTGGCTTGTTCTGCAAAATGCGCAGCACACGTTCGACAACTTGCGCAATGTCCTGCTTGCGCTCGCGCAGATAGACATCTTCAAACGTCTCAAACTGCGCCATCACTTCCTGCATCTGCTGCACCATGGCCCATTCGACATTGCAGCGGCGCTCGCGGATCAGCGTGCGCACGCCATTGGTCAGGTCCGGGTCAGCCAGCAACATCAGGTGCAAATCAATGAAGGCGGACAACTCGCCCGGGCTGCCGGCGCTATCCGCCTCCTTGTGCAAGGCCTCCAGCTCCTGGGCAGCGGTGGCCAACGCCGCGTCAAAGCGCGCCAGTTCGCCAGCGATATCGCGTTCGCGCACCTGGTACTGGGTCACTTCGAGCAGCGCATGCGATACCAGGTGCGCATGGCCGATGGCGATGCCGCCCGATACCGCCAGGCCATGCAGCGTAAAGCTCATCTTATTCCGCCTCGCCAAACCGGTCGGCGACGAGTTGCAGAATGGCCTGCAACGCCTCCTCCGCCCTCTCGCCCGAGGTATCTATCTTGACGGTCGAGCCCTTGCCAGCGGCCAGCATCATCACACCCATGATGCTCTTGGCATTGATGCGGCGGCTGCCGCGCTCCATCCAGACCTCGCACGGGAAGCTGCCCGCCAACTGGGTCAGCTTGGCGGAGGCGCGGGCATGCAGGCCCAGCTTGTTAACGATTTCGGCTTCGGCTTGCGGCATGTCAACGGTTGAGGATATTCAGCACGCCATCACGGCCGCCCGAAACAGCGCGGCTGATCAGCGTCGCCATATCTTTGTCGCGATACGTCAACGCCCTTAACAGCATGGGCAGGTTGACGCCAGTCACGCCTTCGATGTGTCCTGGCTCAAGGAGTTTCGTGGCGATGTTGGAAGGCGTTGCCCCATACAGGTCCGTGAGGATCAGCACGCCATCGCCGCTGTCGACCAGATTCAGCATATCGTGCGCCAGCGGCAGCAGGTCCAGCGGATCATCCTGCAGCGAAACACCCAACTGGGCGATCTGCGGCGGCCGTTTGTTCAGCACATGGCAAACGCATTGGATCAGCGATTCGCCATAGGTGGCGTGGGTGATGAGAAAGAAACCTATCATGGTTTCATTCTAACGCAGGGACTGATTGCTGTTGGTGTTCTTGGTGGACATATTGGCCCGTGCCGCCAGCCCGGGTGTCTCCATTTTGAGACGTTCGCGCATCGCCGGTGTCGCGCTCACCGTACCGTCAGCGCCGACTTTTAACGCCGCCGTCACGCCCAGTTTTTGCGCCTGCCGCAACCAATCATCACCGGCGATGAACAACGGTTTGGACAGCGCGTCCGAACGCATGCCTGCCGCTGCGCCAGGTGGAATCAAGATCGTCACGGCTTGCGTACCCTCCGCCGGACGGCCGGTGCGCGGGTCGAGAATGTGGCAGTAGCGGCGGCCTTGTATTTCAAAATGGCGTTGATAATCACCGGACGTGCCAATCGCTTCACCATCACGCAGCTCAAGCGTGGCCAGCGGCGCGCCGCCGACCATTGCCGGACGCGGATGCTGGATGCCGACGCGCCAGGGCGCGCCATGCTTGGCGCCCAGCGCCATGACGTTACCGCCTATGTTGATCAACGCATCATGGATGCCTGCCTGGCGCAGGATCGCCGCCGCATGGTCGAGCGCCACGCCTTTCAGGTAACCGCCAAAGTCCAACGCCACGGCGGTGTTGCGGCTGGTGACGCGCAATCCATCCAGATGCAGGTCGGCAATCGACGGGCGCTGTTTCATCAGTAACTTGAGCGCCGTCTCATCCGGCAGATGCGGCGCGATCTCATCAGTTTGGAACCCCCACAAGGCAATCAGACGGCCGATGCCGGGGTCGAACAGATAGTCGCTGGCGGCAGCAATCGACTGTGAATCGCGAATGTAGGCCGCCAGTTCAGGCGACACATCCAAGGGCTGGCCAGCGGCAATCGCGGCATTCAGCGCCGAGAGCCCGGAAGGTTGCCAGGCGTGATACGTACGATGCAGGCGGTCAAACTCCGCCAGCACCTGATTGCCCGCCGCGCGCGCCTGCGCTTCGGGCGCATCAGCGATCAGCAGTTCAACCCGCGTACCGAAGACAAAAGATTCCTGCCGCCACAGCGGCGCTGGCCCGCAACCCATCAGGCACACGGCACAGCAAAAAGACAACAGCCGGATCAGGTGCGTGCGCACTCCCGCTCCAGCGCGTCCAGCAGCATGCCAGCGACATCGAACTCGGTCTGCTGCGCGATTTCGACAAAGCAGGTCGGGCTGGTGACATTCACCTCCGTCAGCTTGTCGCCAATCACATCGAGGCCGACGATGAGCAAGCCGCGCGCCCATAAAGTCGGCGCTAACGAGACGGCGATTTCACGATCGCGTTCGGTCAACGGGCGCGCCACACCCGTGCCGCCAGCGGCCAGATTGCCACGCGACTCGCCCGCCTTGGGAATGCGCGCCAGGCAAAACGGCGCCGGCTCGCCGCCAATCAGCAGGACGCGCTTGTCGCCCTCACGGATCGCGGGCAGGTACTGCTGCGCCATGATGCTGCGCACGCCGAACTGGGTCAGCGTTTCGACAATCACGTTGCGGTTCGGGTCATCCCGCCGCACATGGAAAATGCTGCTGCCGCCCATGCCATCCAGCGG
Organism: Rugosibacter sp.; assembly: GCA_049297315.1. GTDB lineage: Bacteria > Pseudomonadota > Gammaproteobacteria > Burkholderiales > Rhodocyclaceae > Rugosibacter. The sequence continues at coordinate 3,431 of JBAQUE010000207.1, read as the reverse complement.
CTTCAAGATCGCCTCGCCCAACTCGTCGATGAAGGCATGGATGTCTGCCGCATCGCGGGTGATCAGCGTCGTCGGCGCAAACTGCGCGAACTCGGTAATCGCCACTTTTTCCGAATGGTCGCGTATCGCGCGCGGACGGTTGAAAATGCGCGCGCCTTCGGCTTCGGCGCGTTCCAGCAACCAGGTCGCGGTGATGTATTCAAAGTCGAACGGCGGATCCTGGCGCATCAACACTGCATCGAATGCGGTCAGCGGCAGGCAGGCCTGCTCGGCCATCGTGAACCATTGCGCATCGTCTTCCGTCAACAGGATGCGCATGGCATGCGCCAGCGTGCGGCCATCGCGCCAATGCAACGCTTCACGCTGTATGGTCCACACCGCATGGCCGCGGCTTGCCGCGGCGCGCATCATGGCGATGCTGGAATCCTTGTAAGCTTTCAGCTTCTCCAGCGGGTCGACGATGAAGGCGATTTTCATGCCGGCTCTTTCGGCGCGGCACGCTCAAGTTCGATGGACGCGGCCAGCAAGGCCATGCGCGCCACTACGCCATAGGCATAAAACCGGTTGGCTGGCGCGTCCGGGTCCAGGCGTGCATCGGGCAGTGAGCAGCCTGTCGAAAAAGCCAGCGGCTCGAAGCGCATGCCTGGCGCATTCAGGTTCTCGTCAATGCCGCGCGCCGAATTGACGCGGTAAAACCCGCCCACGACATAACGGTCGATCATGTACACCACCGGCTCCGCGGTGTCTTCGGCAACACGCTCAACCGTCGGCACGCCTTCCTGGATAATCACGTCACTGACTTGCAGCCCCTCTTTGACTACCGCCATTTTGTTGCGTTGCTTGCGGTTGAGCTGCCTGACCTCGCTGGCGTCCTTCACCGTCATGATGCCCATGCCATAAGTTCCCGCGTCCGCCTTGACGATGACAAAAGGCTCGGCGGCTATGCCATATTCCTTGTATTTAATGCGCATGCGGGCGAGCAGCTTGTCCACGCTGCCGGCCAGGCATTCTTCGCCCGCGCGTTCGTGAAAATTGATTCCATTGCACACCTCAAAATCGGGATCAATCAGCCATGGGTCGATGCCCAGTTCATTGCCAAAAGACAGTGCGACATCACGATAAGCCGCAAAGTGCGCTGACTTGCGCCGCACATGCCAGCCCGCCCACAGCGGCGGGATCACAAATTGACCGTGCACGTCAAGCAGGATTTCCGGCACGCCGGCGGAAAGATCATTATTCAACAGGATCGCGCAGGGATCGAAACCGTCGAGCCCCAGGCGCTGGCCATCGGCGATACGCCGCAAGGGTTCGAGCAAAATCTGCTGGCCATCGGGCAGGTCGAGTGGCGTCGGCGCGGTAACTTCCGGTAGTAGCGAACCGATGCGCACATTCAGCCCGGCATGCTTGAGAATATTCGCCAGGCGCGCGACATTCATCAAATAAAACTGGTTGCGCGTGTGGTTCTCGGGAACCAGCAAAATGCTCTTTGCGTCAGGGCAGATTTTCTCTATCGCCACCATCGTCGCCTGCACGCACAAGGGCAGGAAATCGGCATTCAGGTTGTTGAAGCCACCAGGGAACAGGTTGGTATCAACCGGCGCCAGCTTATAGCCTGCGTTACGCAAGTCAACCGAGGCATAGAACGGCGGCGTGTGCTCCAGCCATTGCTTGCGCAGCCAGCGCTCGACGGTTGTTTCGTTTTCCAGGAAGCGGCGCTCAAGATCAAGCAGTGGCCCGGTCAAGGCCGTAGTGAGATGTGGAACCATGGTTTTGTCCTTCATTCATTGCGGTGCGGATCACGATGGATTGTCCGCATACTTTGTGTCAGTTTTTCGCCATGCGATGTTACACGACTCCGTTGGCGATGAACCCTAAAAACGTTTCAGGCAACAAGGCATGCTCCAGGCTGCGCTGGGAAAAAATGAACCGCCCATCACAGACAAAGCCTAGCTCATGCCAATCCACGCCGTTCAACAGGGAAACGAGCTGCTGGAGTTGCGCGGGCGTGAGGTCAGGCCGGTGCGGAAACAAGGCCAGCACAGCCCCGTCGTAGTGGTTGCAGGGATGCAGAAAGAACGGTTGCGCCTTGCGCGTGCGGCCATTCACATAAATGCGTGGTGCGGTGGATACATAATGCCGGCGCCCCCACTGCCACCAGTTGGCTTCCGTAAATGTGGTCACGCGACGGCGCAACAAGCGATCCTTGAACGGTTCAAGATAAGCAAGCAAGTCTTGTCCGCTTTTTTCAGCAGGGAAAATCATACGCCGCGTCCGGCCCGTGCGCTCGGTTGTTGAGCATACGAAATCCGCATTGCCCAGTTCGGCATGGGTAAAAATTTCGTCCGCGCCGGAGACGGCGCCGACCTTGACAAAAAACACCCGGTTCAGCGGCACGCTGTAGAGGCCGCGCGGAAACATCAACTGCCCGTTCGCCAGCACCATGCGGCGCCCATCCTGCAGGCGGTGGCTCAGGTTGCCCTTTTCAAACCGCCAGATGGCGCAATTGGGCGTCGCATCGGGGAAAATCCGCGTATCGCCCAGATCCTCGAAATCGGTGATCGTGCCTTGTTCAAACAACCAGGCATTCAAGCGCGCGGCGCCCGTGGCCTTGAGAAAGTCACGCGGTGTGATGAAGATGAGCTCGCCACCCGCCGCCAGATGGCGCACGGATTTTTCGATGAAGTGCAAATACAGGTTGGCATGGCCATCCAGTAGCGGCGACCGCAAATGGCGGCGCGTCGACGGCAGGATGTTGCGCGCCGTGACATACGGCGGATTGCCGATGATGGTGGCGAACTGCTCGTGTTGCGGATAGGCGAAAAAGTCGCAGTTCAATGCCCCTGGCGGACAGTGCGCTGCGTCCAGTTCCAGCGCCACGCACCCGGGGATGCGCGCAGAAAACGCGCCATCGCCACAGGAAGGCTCAAGCGTGCGGCCCGCATTTTTGCGCAAGGCCAGCATCCGTTCGACCACTGAAGCCGGCGTGAACACCTGGCCCAGCGTGACGACATCCTGAAATGGCAACGCAGCTTGCGATACGCCGCCGATACCGGCATACGCAAGCTTCGGGCCGCCTGCGGAATTTTTTCGCGCTGCGATTTTGTCCTGCACCTTCAGCTCAGAACGTGCCAATCACCCACATCGGCACGCTCAGGCTGTTGCCGCTCATCGCATCGTTGCGTATCCAGCTGCCATTGCCCTGATTGTCGATCAGGTAATAAGGCACGCCATGCGGCGGGGTCACCTTCATCATGTACAGCTTGCCATTCACGCGATATTCCTCAACCTTGTCCTCGCCGCGCTTGGTGATGGTCACCTGCGGCTCGATCGATTCATCCACCACACCCGGCGGCGGTGGCGGCGGCTCGGGCAGCGGCTCCAGCTTGGGTGGCGGATTTTGCGCGGCGACCGTCAGCGCAAACAGGGATAAC
>JBAQUE010000206.1:0-5687 GCA_049297315.1 Rugosibacter sp. | reverse complement strand
GCACTACCGGCGGCATAAATGTCAGCCGCTTCTTCAAGCGCGGTCACCAGGCTCCTGCCTTTTTTATGTTCGCCCATCAGTCCGCCTAGCGGACATCCTGTCTCCGGCACGCCCTTTTTTTCCATGGCGGGGAAGAGCAACTGCTCTTCTTTTCCATGGTGGCATTTATCCGCAAACTCGCGCATGAAATGCACAATTTTTCTGACCATCTCAACATCAATCGGTTCGCCTTTTTCAAGACATGCATCAAGGACGGCGGTCGAATTCACCACCTTCAAAATGTATTTGTGTTCGTGAATCAGCATGTGCACCGGGTTTTCACTAGCCATGATATTTAACCTCCGCTGGGTGATAAGTCATGTTTCGATTGCTGGTTCCAACTCGCTTGCGCCGTCTCGCCATCGCCGACTTTTCTTCATTATCGTCCAAGTCAGGTAATCGATTTTCGTTAACCTCATACTGATTTCATACCTGGCAGGCATCATGGGCGAGATGCGCCATCGCCGGCAAGATGGCGCGCCGTAGAATCCCTGCCGATAGCTAATGAGCCCATGACATTGCCCGCACGGTCCTTGACCAGGCTGAAGCTCATATCCACGTACAGTTTGTTGCCGTTCTTGTGCACTGAACGGGTGGTCATGGCCTTTCCTGAGTGCCGGGTCTGTCCCGCTGCAATGGCTTTATTGAAGCCATCCCAATGCGCGCGCCGGAAGCGTTCCGGGATGATTACATCGAGATTCTTGCCAATGGCTTCTTCGGCGGCATAGCCGAAAATCGCTTCGGCGCCCCGATTCCATACCCTGATGGTTCCATTCTTGTCAGCGTAAATCATCGCATCCGGCGCCTGCTCGATGATCGCCTGAAACAGATTGAAGGCTTCGTCTTCTGTTTTGCCAGTTGATTGCATAGCTGAGTCCTCTTCAATGTTTGTGAAGCTGCGCCGCACGCCCAGGCGAATGGATTCCGCCACAGGCGTCAAGCACGGTCAAATGCATCCAGACCAGGCACGGCGAATTCATCTTGCAGTGACAGCAGTTCTGCACGGTGCAGGCTTGCCAGGTGCGCGAGGCGCCGTTCACCTTTTGTTGTCAACCTGACCTCCACCCGCCGCCCATCGCTTTCGCTGACGCCACGCTTGACCAAGCCTGCCGACTCGCAACGTGAAATCAGCGACACAACGCCATGTTGCTTGGCTTGCAGACGCTCGGCAAGCTCACCCACCGTCGCCCATTCCCGTCCGGGAAAACCCTTGATCTGGAGCATGAGCAGGTATTGCAACACGGTAACGCCTTGCTGGCGGGTCACATCTTCGCTGAAGCGCAAAAAACGCCGCAACTGGTAACGAAAATGCGCAAGCTTTTCGAAGTCCGCCTTGGAAATTGCCGGCGGCAGCGTTTTCACGGATGGCTTTTTCATCGTCTATTTATATCACACTATGATATAAACAGAACTTGTGCAGTCGATGCGCCTTAAAGGAGCCTGTTCATGGACGATATCAAGCAACGGAGAAAGACGCAGCACGCTGCGCTGCGGGCAAAACGCCTGGAGATCGCAAAAGCGAACCGCAACCGCTCAAGATCGGAACAGGATTCGAGCAGTCCGGAAGGGCAACCACCCATCTGCGCGCGCGAGGATGCCGCAGAACAAAAACCGCCAGCCCGGGATGATGAGTCGGCGGATCGCCCAGACAGGCCGCAGTATTCATCGCCACCGTGCTATGCCCACGAACTTGACCCGCTGTATAAGGACACATGATAGACAGCAAGTTGAATAGACAAGCGTCGTTTTATGTCATCGCACCACGCACGCCGCCGCTCACGCGCACGATGCCGGCCAAGTCGCGGTGCTGCGCTATCGCCGTGAATCCGGCGGCGGCGAGCAATGCGCGCACGGCATCCGCCTGGTCGTAGCCGTGTTCCAGCCAGAGCTGGCCATGCGCTGACAAATGCGCAGGCGCGGCGGCGATGATGTGGCGCATGGCATCCAGTCCATCCGCGCCGCTGGCAAGCGCGGCGGGTGGCTCAAAGCGCAGGTCGCCTTGCGTCAAATGCGCATCGGCAGCGGCGATGTAGGGTGGATTGCTGACGATGACATCAAAAGTTTCGTCGGCTACGGCGGCATACCAGTCGCTGTGCAAAAAGCGCACGTTGGCATTGAGGCGATTGGCGTTTTCTGCCGCGAGTGCCAGCGCGTCGCGGCTGGTGTCCAGCGCGGTTACCCGGGCTGATGGGCATTCCAGCGCCAGCGTGATGGCGATGCAGCCGGTGCCGGCGCCGAGGTCGAGAATGCGCAGCGTGTTACGTGCTGCACCTGCTGCCGTATCGTCCAGATACGGCTCTGCATTCCCTGCGGTCAGATTCAAACCAACGCCGACTTTTAGAACAATATCGACCAGCAGTTCAGTCTCCGGACGTGGGATCAGCGCGGCGGGCGAAGTGGCAAAATCGCGGCCGAAAAACTCGCGGTGGCCGAGCAGATAGGCCACGGGTTCACCTGCCTCACGCCGCGCCACCAGCGCATTGAAAACATGCGACGTAACCGCATCCAGCGCGACATCACCGTGCGCCAGCAACCAGGCGGCCGGTTGCTGCAACACATGGCCCAACAACAGGCGCGCCTCAAAGCCCGGCAGTTTTTTGCGCGCGGCGGCCAGCGCGGCGGCGATGGTCGACTGCGTGTTCACGCCGGCTCTGCACTTCCTCCGGTCGCCAGTTCGGCCAGCAGTTCGGTTTGGTGTTCGGTGGTCAGCGCGTTGATCAATTCGCTTAAATCGCCGTCCATGACCGCGTCGATCTTGTACAGCGTCAGGTTGATGCGATGATCGGTGATGCGCCCCTGCGGAAAATTGTAGGTGCGGATGCGCTCTGAGCGGTCGCCCGAGCCAATCAACGATTTGCGCGTCGAGGCGATTTTTTGCTGCTGCGCCTGCTCTTGCGCCGCCGTGATGCGCGCCGCCAGCACGGCCATGGCCTGGGCGCGGTTGCGGTGCTGCGAGCGGTCGTCCTGGCATTCGACGACGATGCCGGTGGGCAGATGGGTGATGCGCACCGCCGAATCGGTCTTGTTGATGTGCTGCCCGCCCGCGCCCGAGGCGCGGAAAGTGTCGATGCGCAAATCCGCCGGATTGATGGCCACTGCGGCCAGCGCGTCGGCCTCCGGCATCACCGCCACGGTGCACGCCGAGGTGTGGATGCGGCCTTGCGTTTCCGTCGCCGGCACGCGCTGCACGCGATGCCCGCCGGACTCGAACTTGAGTTGCGAATACGCGCCACGGCCTTCGATGCGGGCAATGATTTCGCGGAAGCCGCCGAGGTCGGACTCGCTGCGCGAAATGATTTCCACGCGCCAGCCCTGGCGCTCGGCGTACCGCGAATACATGCGGAACAAATCACCGGCGAACAGCGCCGACTCATCGCCGCCCGTGCCGGCGCGGATTTCCAGGAACAAATTTTTGTCGTCGTTCGGGTCGCGCGGCAGCAAGGCCTTTTGCAATGTCTCTTCGAGCCGCGCCATTTCCGCCGTGGCGCTGGCCTGCTCGGCCTGCGCCAGCGCTTTCATTTCGGGGTCGTCGAGCATTTCGCCCGCCGCTGAAAAGTCGGCGCTGGCGGTACGGTAAGCAGCGAACAAGGCGACCACCGGCGTGATCTCGGCATGCTCCCGCGTGAGCTTGCGGTAGCTGTCCATGTCGCGTGCGGCATGTTCACCGACCAGCAGGCCATCGAGTTCCGCCAGGCGCTCGGCGAGTTGTTCGATCTTGTCGTAGATGCTTTTCTTCACGGAAAACTCACGGCAGGCGATAAATGCGCGTGATCAAGTCGGCGATATCGGCGCGTTCATCGCCTTCGGCCTGGTTCAGCGCCTGCGTCGGCGCATGCAGCAGTTTGTTGGTCAGCCCGTGCGACAAGGCCTCCAGCACCTGCTCCGGCGCATCGCCGCGCGCCAGCAGTTTCAGCGCATGCTCGATTTCATGCCGCCGCATGCGTTCGGCCGCATCGCGCAGGTTGCGGATCACCGGCACGGTTTCGCGCGAGCCCATCCAGTGCAAAAAGCCGTGCACCCGTTCGTCGATAATCGCCTCGGCCTCGATGACGGCCGCCTGACGCGATTCCAGGCCGGATTGGACAATTTCGCCGAGATCATCCATGGTGTACAGAAACACATCATCCAGTTGGCCGGCTTCGGCTTCAATGTCACGCGGGATGGCCAGGTCGACCATCACCATCGGCCGGTGGCGGCGCGTTTTCAGCGCGCGCTCGACCATGCCGAGGCCGATGATGGGCAGCGGGCTGGCGGTGCAGGACACCACAATGTCATAGTCGGCCAGGCGCTCGCCCACTTCATCCAGGGGCAGCGCGTCGGCGGAAAACCGCTGCGCCAGGGTCGCGGCGCGCTCCAGCGTGCGGTTCGCAATCGTGATCTGCCTGGGTTTCTGGCCGGCGAAATGCGCGGCGCAAAGTTCGATCATCTCGCCCGCGCCGATGAACAGGACACGTTGCGCGGCCAGCGAATCGAAAATGCGCGCCGAGAGCTGCACGGCGGCGGCGGCCATCGACACGGTGTTCGCGCCAATCGCCGTGGTGGAGCGCACTTCCTTGGCGACGGCGAAGGTGTTCTGGAACAGCTTGCCGAGCAGCGTGCCCAGCGTGCCGGCCTCTTCGGCGATGCGCGCCGCCTGCTTCATCTGGCCGAGGATCTGCGGCTCGCCGAGCACCATCGAATCCAGCCCGGCGGCGACGCGGAACATGTGGCGCACGGCATCCTGCTGCGGATGCCGGTACAGGTAAGGCTGAATCTTTTCCGCTGGCAGCGCATGGTGCGTCGCCAGCCAGTCGGCCGCGGCTTGCGGGTGCTCGGTGGTGCAATACAGCTCGGTGCGGTTGCAGGTCGACAACAGCGCAGCCTCTTGCACCGTGTGCCCGCGCAACAAATCATGTAACGCCTGGGCCATGTGCGCAGGCTGGAAGGCGATCAGCTCGCGCACGGCCAGCGGTGCCGTATGGTGGTTGATGCCCAGAGCGAAAAGCTGCACGTCGGTTGGATCCTGAAAGAGCCCGCAAGTTGAAAAGTGTGGTGTAGCCGCGCATTTTAGCCCGTTCGCCCGTGCACGACGCCGGCAGGCGCTTGGCCGGTATGCGAAAATGCGCGCTGTTCAGGTGAACCCACAGGAAGTTGCGTGAAAATTCTCGTTACCGGTTGCGCCGGATTCATCGGCATGCATGTCTGCGAACGCCTGCTGGCGCGCGGCGACGAAGTCATCGGGCTGGACAACCTGAACGACTATTACGACGTCTCGCTCAAGGAAGCCCGCCTGGCGCGGCTGGCGCCCGACCCGAAATTCCGCTTCGTCAAACTGGACGTGGCCGACCGCCCCGGCATGGCCGGCTTGTTCGCCCGCGAAACGCCGCAGCGCGTGATCCATCTCGCCGCCCAGGCCGGCGTGCGCTATTCGCTGCAAAATCCGCACGCTTATGTGGATAGCAATTTGACCGGCTTCGTGAACATCCTCGAAGGCTGCCGCCACGCACAGGTTGAACACCTCACTTATGCCAGCAGCTCCAGCGTGTATGGCGGCAATACCAACATGCCGTTCAGCGAGGCCGATGCGGTAGACCATCCGGTGAGCCTGTACGCCGCCACCAAAAAAGCCAACGAGCTGATAGCGCACACCTACAGCCATTTGTTTGGCC
>JBAQUE010000205.1:0-7739 GCA_049297315.1 Rugosibacter sp. | reverse complement strand
TCTTGATGCCTCCCGGCTCATCCGTGCGGATAACGATTTTCAATTCTTCAGAGCCGGGGAATCGTTCGTTGATGGCTTTGGTGGACAAATTGAAATCATGGTCACGCGCCAACAGCGGCGAACCGGGTTCGGATTCACCTATCTGAACATCCCGGATGTAGTAGTACGAGGCAGCGCAGCCAATCACTGTCAGCAACAGAATGATACGCGCACCCGCCGTGGTGCCACCGGTACAGGACATAAATGTGCCCAGTATGTGGCGGATAGCCACATTCCCATTCACGGTCTTCTTTGGCTGTGGCAGCACGCTCAAAGCCAGAGGGATCATGAAATGCACGGTGAAGATCACCGAAAACCCCCAGAAACCGGCAGCGGCGCCAAGCTTGGTGTTGAATGGCGCCGTGCCCAGCATCAACACGGTAATGCCGATCGCATCAACAATGATCGCCAGCGAACCTGGACGGAAAAGCGCCTCTAACGTCTTCCGTGCGGCCAGAGCGCCATTCTTATGGACATCGAGTTCTTCGTAATAGCGCGAGACGAGTTGTGTGCCATGCGACATCGCGCGCGCCGCAATCAGGAAGGGGATCGGCAAACTCAATGGCTCAAGGTTGATGCCCAGTGCAGACATGAATCCTAGGCCCCACAGCGATGAGAGGGAAATACCAAGCAGTGGCAAGGCAATCCCATAGAGTCGGCGATAGTAGAGGATCAGCATTGCGGCCAATAGTACGGCCGTCCATGCAAGAATCTTGACCATCTCGGGAAGGTAGGTGTACACCCATCCCGTGAGTACCGGATTACCAGTAGCGTAAATCTTGTGCCCGGGAGTCGCTAAATCATCCCGCACTTTTTTCAGTTCCGCGAAAAACTTCGGGTAATCCACGCTGCCCTCGTTTAACTGCCCACGAATCAGCGCGGCCTTGAGATCAGGGGAAACCAGAAGGCCATAGACGGCAGGGTCCGCCAGTACGTCAGCTTGGAGTTTGGCAAGGCGCTCAGGCGTATATTTTGGCTGCTGACCGTCGTAGTAGTTTTCGGAAACGAATCCGCCTTCCGGTGAGAGCGAAATTTTTCGTACGGTGCGATGCGTCAGCGAACTGACTAGGTTGTGGTTAACACTGGGCAGATTATCAACGCCTTGGGTTGCCTTGTTGATCAAGGCCAGGGTTTCTTCATTGAAGATGGTGCCTTTCTCGACCTCGATCGCCATGATGACTGAATTGGCGCCGCCAAAATTTTCTTTCATCCGGTTATAGACTTGGATATACGGATGCTTCTGTGGCAAAAGATCGTTGAAGTCGCTGTATATCTGCAACTTCGGCACCTGCCAGGCAAAAGCCGCCGTGACTATGCCAACCAGGGCAAGAATAATTTTCGGATTGGCAAACAACCAATCCTCGCCACGATGCAGGACGCGCGTTAATCTATTGCGAAAACCTGATAACTTTTGTGCAACCATTTTCTTTTAATGTTCCCTGTGAATTGCTTTGCTGATTGACCTACTGTTTTGCCAACACCGGACGCAACAAGCCGCCGGGGCCGCCAATGATCAGCGTATCGCTACCATCTACTGATGCCCCTCCGCCAAGAAAGACGGGGATCGCATTGGGGTAATCCACGGCTTGCCACGTCTCGCCTTCAAGCCGGGCCACCGTGCCGCGAGCGCCGACTGCATAGGGCACACCCTGATGCAGGAACAGACGATAAAGTGCGGATCCGGCTTTGTTGTCTTTCAATTGCCAAGTCTTGCCGCCATCCTTGGTTTGATGCATCTGACCGGCAACACCAGAAATCCAGCCCGTGTTCTCATCCGTAAACAATACGTCATAAGCATAAAAGTCGGGCGCAATGGGTTGCATCGGTTGCCAAGTCTCGCCACCATCATCGGTTCTCAGCACAAGACCAAATTCCCCCACGGCGATACCACGCTTTTCATTGATCCAGCGCAAGGCCGTGATTTGCGCATCCTGCCGCATATCGATGACTTGCCACGTCTTGCCTTGGTCAACGCTCTTGGCGATGGTAGCGTAGGTTCCGGCAACCCACCAGGCGCCCGCCTTGTCACAGGAAACAGTCAGGCCGGTTTGCGGATTTTTCAGCTTATGCGCCGTCCACTTCTGGCCAACCGTGTCACTAGCCCATACACGCCCATAAAAATCCAGCGCGAGAAAACTGCCATCCGGGCAGGCCGCCATGTCGATGACGGAGGAAAGGAAAGGTTTGTCAAGCGCATGGCGCGCCCAGCTTTTGCCTGTATCATTTGATACAAGTACTGCGCCGCTTTGGGTCCCGGCAACCACATGCGCACCATGCGCCGCAATCGCCTGCATGATGTCGCTACGCTGTATGGGTTTGGCGCGCTCTGCTTGCACTGCGGCGAAATCTGCTTGTCCGCTACAGCCGCTTACGCTGGCAAGCAGGGTGGCACATGCGAGGCTGATTGAAAAGCGTTTGATATTCATAAACGATGTTTTCTGAAGTAGCGGGCGGCTTTATAGCATAAAGGCCTAAAAATTTTAGGGTTTTTCATATTTTCCTGAACAGCGGGGAACGCACCTGCTGCGCGTCGGCGGCTGAAATGAATTTTTCGAAATAGATATCGTCTTCGAACAACCGGCCCTGCATCAGGGTGGTTACGCAGGCGTCAATCATCACTGGCGGCCCGCACAAGTAGGCCTGATGGCCAGCAAAGCCATCGGGGAAAGCTTCTGCCGCGGCCTCATGCACAAACCCACGAAACCCTGTCCAGCCTGACCCAGTCGGCTCATCAGACAATGCCGGAACATAGTGAAAGTTAACATGCTGTTTTGCCAACGCTACAAACTCATCGTGGTAGTACAGTTCGGCCTTGATCCGCTGACCATAGATCAGGGTAAGCGGACTATCCCACCCGTGCTCCAACAGGTCCAGAATCATCGACCTGGGGCTTGATAAGCCTGAACCGCCGGCCATAAAAATGAGCGGTTTACGCACTGATTTGCGCACGAAAAAGCGGCCGTACGGTCCCTTGATGGTGACACGGTCGCCTTCCCTTAGCCTCTGATGGATGAAGGTCGTCCCTTCACCGCCAGCCACAATCCGAACGTTAAGCTCCACCTTACAACCCGTCGACGGCGGATTGGCGAGCGAAAAAGCACGCTCAATTTTCTTTCCAGGAATAACGAACTGAATATATTGACCGGCCTGGAAGTGAATGGCTTCATCCAGTTCGATAAAAATACCCTTGATGGTTGGCGTCAAATCAACCAACCGGCTAACCGTACCCGGGAAATCTTGCACGGGAATCTGCTCGGCATCCGCATCTTCCTCGATTTCGGTCTCAATGGTGACATCACTGTTCAGCGTCGCGCAACATGCCAGCGCCTTGCCTTCATCGCGCTCAAAATCCATCAGCGCAAAGGGTGATGCCTGGCCATGGTCGATTTCCCCATCCATCACCTGCACCTTGCAAGTGGCGCACAAGCCGTGCCCACAGGCATTCGGAATATAAATGCCTGCACGCAATGCCGCATCAAGAATGGACTGTCCTTCTTCGACCTCAATGGTCGCGCCTAATGGCTCAATGGTCAGCGCGTGTGCCATGGCAAAACGTTAGTTTGTTGCGCACAAGCAATCGGAGTTGTTCAAATTCCATTTACAGGCCTGCACCGCCCAGGCCGGTAAGACCCGGTGTATTGAACACTATGTAATCCTTATGGCCGACCCCATTAGTAGCGAGTGACTTGTCAAGATCAGGCTGCCATGGTTTGTCATCTTTCTGCCAGCAAACCATATCCCAATCTATTTTTTCAGCATCCGGATGTACCTTGATAGCATTTGCAACAACGGTAGTCACCGCATCACGCAGTGTCATCGACGGCGGTACTGCGGTTGCAAACGGCGCGGCAAAAAACACGTGCCGATCCCAGCAGAAGTTAACCAAAATATTCCCGTGAAAATTTTTTACATGGTCCCGGGATGAGAACGCGTATGCTCCCAAAGCATTTACTGGCATTTCAAAATCTCCTGTTATGAGGCTGCTTAGTTCTTTGAGGCCTGACCCCGCCACATATTGAAATTGCGCTGGTCTTCAGACCCCTCAAAATCACCATTGTCGCGGCCAAGGTTATAGTGGAAAAACTCCAGCACCGCCTGTAGCGGATTAAAGCCTGGTGTCGTAGGGTCTGTGCCAGGATTAAAACAATTACCTTGCTGGATCTGATTTACCGGTAGCCAGCTTTGCACAAACTTCTCTGGCTCATTCTCGAAAATCTCCTTGCAGTGCTCCGAACAAAAGACATATTTTTCATCCTTGTACACCGTCTCGCGATGTCCAATCCGAGTGTGATCGCCCGGCTCAGTGAAACCAAGAGGAATCTGGCAAGTCGTGCATAAAGTTGGCAGCGTCTCTTGATAAAAACGTTCGCCGCGCGCATGCATATCTCGCAGCAACTCAAATCTCGGCCGGTAATACTTATCGAAGGTATTCGGATATTTGGCCGACAGCCAATCCAGTTCATCCGCAGTTGGTGTCCAGGTATGGAATGCAGTTGCACCACCGTACTGATAAAAAAGCAGCCACACCTGATGGGTAATATGCTCTTTCGCTTCGCATGCATCTGCCCAGCCTTTCGGCGGACGAATCCCATACCGCGCCAGATCCTTGAACAGGGCACCGCCATTTTCTTCGGCATAGATCTCCCACGCTTCTTTCCAGCTCATCACGCGCTTGGGCAACATGTAATCCATCATCATGCCCACCAGTGAGAGCAGGCGTGCGCCACGCCAGAACCATTTGTCAATCCAGCCTTGCACAATCGGCACGTTAGCCGGGTCTTGCTCCAGCAGAAACTTGATCGCCTCAATGCCCAGCGTCATATGCCGCGATTCATCCGACTGCGCGGAAAAGCCGAAGGTCACCGTGCTCATGTCGCCGTTGTATGCCGCTCCAGACATGAAAGGTACGAACAACAGATTGGTCAACACATACTCAAACGAAAAACTGATGGCCACGAGAAACTCGAATGGCCCTGCAGTCAGGGCATCCTCGGCAAACGACTTGGGTACAGACAAATACCAGACGCGATCAAACCAATACATCTGGCTATGAAATCCGTTGTAATACTTGTTGTAGTTGGAAATCGAATGCGCTTGTGTCTGATAGTGACGTAGTTCGTCCACTGCTTGCATCTGGCAAGCAACGCGGGAGGCTTCACCCCGGAAATGGCGGCCAGCCCGCGCGAAACCCTGGACGACATAATTTTCCAGCGGACTCACGCCCTGCCAAAACAGCTTAATGGCACTGAGATAACGCGCATCGGTAATATTGAGATGGCCATTGTTCTGGGCAAAGGCATCGATAACTGCGTACAGCTTTCTATCCTTCTCACCCTGGTATTTCCAGTAGGCATCCATGGTCAGCCGGAACGGGTCAACCCACTTGTCCCAGTCATGAATCTTGATGCCTTCATATTTATCGTAGGGAAATACAGCATCGCGCGGCTGGTAACTTGGCTCCCAGCCTAGTCCGCGGGTCATGTGCGCATAACGCTCCTTGATACCCAGTTTTTTCTTGGCAACTTTCATGTCCATGATGGTTCTCCTGATTCAGTTTTTCCAAGCGACAGTCAAATAGTCATCTTCTTCATCGATATGACCACTGATAGAAATCAAGTTAATGTGGATTTGCTGGATATCAAATGGCTCACCAGTAATCCTCTCAATGGTCGAGCGGTTAACAGTCAGCGCTCCCTCTGCCTCGACTCTTACCATCGCCGGCGATTCCTGCACTACGGCTGTGGGATTGTCGATCAATATCGCTTCGATAATGGGGCGCGCCTCTTCATTGGCTTGCAGGATGATGAATACTTTAGACATCTCAATTCTCCGTCAGGCCAAAACTTCAATGCCTAGCTTGCGGGCACGCGTATCGAATTGGTCAACAACTTCTGCCAGCATCGCATTCCCGCCTTCACCAAAAGCCAGGGCAGACAGAGGACCAAGCGCCTCAACCAGACGCTTGCGCCACTGTTGCGTCCATTGCGATACAACATTTTTATTGTGTTCCGATTCGGCAACTGCAACCTTGAGCGCACCATCCACCCACTTGCCTGACTGTGTAAACCAGTTGGGCATGAAGGCCGTCAACATCGCGACCGCGCTCCCACCCTTGGAAGTGAGATGACCATCAACGAAACGATCATAGATCAGCGGGTAAAGAAGGCCATCCATGACAAAGTTTTGCATTACCAAAATTTCCATGAAGTCGCGCAAAACAAATGAGTCTTCAATGAGGCGACGTAATGGCTGCCAGGTATCCCCTTCCATCCATTGCGCCTTGGCGACATCAAGCACTTCCGGCTCGCCCAGCGCCAAACCCAGGCGCGTCAAATACTGTGCAATGCCCAGGTTGTCCATCGCGTGCATGATCGCCGGTGCAATGATTGTTTCTGAATAACCGCGCGCGCACAGTTCGCTATTGTTCATGTTGGCAGCCCAGGCAGCATGCCTTAACGGCAGCAAAACTTTCAAAGCAAGACTCTTTACGTCCTCTGGCAGGCTTAGATGCAGGCAACGCGATTCGACAAAGTCGAAATTGGCTTCCTGCGTCTCCTGCTCCTTGGCGCGCTGGATTGTCCACGAGCTGTAGTAGAGTTGGCGCGGATCGCGCAGGTCATACCAGTCGCGCATTTGCAGCGTGGTACGCCGTGGGTCAAACAATTCGAACTCAGGCTCCCACGTCGGGCGATAATGAAAATTGGTACGGGCTTGCGTATCCAATGTTGCTTCTTGATACCGGGATGCAGGTTTGTCGCCCCCGATAAGCGCTGCCACACCCGTAAAGGTATTACGTAGCGGCTTGATTTCGACTGCCTTGATTTCTACAGACATCAGATTCTCCCTTTACTCATGTATCACTTTATTAACTATGGCCCACCCGGTTACTGTGGTGTGCGTCTCTTGGCTACATCGCGCACACTCCACTCGAGCCCGCTTGATTTTTCCTGCTCGCCCTCGGACAAAAACTCAACCTGATTTTCTTTGCAGAAAATCTCAAAATCTTCCGGGCTTAGAATCAACTCAACGTAGTACTCGGTATAGCCAATCGAGAACTGAAATTCAATGAAGCCATCCGCGCGCCGCTCAATAATGCGCACATACTTTTTAGTAAGCGCAGCGCCTTCCGTTGTCGTCATGACTCCCCCTCTTGTACATAAGGATATGCATGCTTTGTGCCAAAACGAAAATGCTGCGGCGCAAAAGATTTAATTTTCCTGTGTAACTGAAAACCTCCAGTCAACGTGCCGCAATGCACCATATTTCCGTAGTTAATTTAGTTGCGTTTTATTAAACATTAATAGAAAATATTAACCATCCAAATTGATCAATTATTCATGCGCCCTACCACACATAAAAAATTGCCGAAAAATATCCAAGGTGTTCGGGTTCCGGGCTTTGATGATCTTGTTTCGCGCTTGCACCTTGCTCCCGAAACGGGCCAAATCTGGCTCGACGGCAAGCGTATGTTCATGCTGCATTTGTCGGCTTTTGGCGCATTACGGCGGGAATTGATCGAGAGCTTGGGAATTGATCAGGCACGTGGATTACTCACCCGCATGGGACATCAGTCCGGAAGCCGGGATGCCGAATTAGTAAATACCCTGCGTAAAGGAAGCAATGTTTACGATGCATTTTCCATTGGCCCCCAGCTTCATGCAGTGGAAGGCGTCGTGCGCGTGGAGCCAATAACCCTCGAT
>JBAQUE010000204.1:0-6833 GCA_049297315.1 Rugosibacter sp. | reverse complement strand
GGCTTTGTTGGGGCCGATACCGTGGACACCTGCCTGCGTCATCCGCAGCAGGCGGCCGCTGCATTGAAAAAATTCGACCATGCGATGCGGATCGGTCCACAAGAATTCTCCTGGTTTATTTATCGGGTGACCAATCCCACCATGCGCAATATGTTCATGGGGCCACGCAACATTTTCCGCGTAAAAGAAGCACTGCTATCGGTGCTAGCCGGCGACGTGTTTGGCAAAACCCCGATCCATGGCCCGTTGCTACTATTCAAAGGGTTGTATTACGCTGCATCCTTGTTTAATTTCAGGCGCACGGTAAAAGCATGGATAGCGCATAAAAATGCTATTCGGGTTGTTGACGAAAAGGGTACGGCAATAAATTGATGATTGGCAAAATATTTCCTCTGCATAGCGTAAATCTCTCTGTTGCAGCGTTTCATATGCGACCGGCGCAGTGGAGAAATAGCGTGCTAGGCGCGCTCTGTTTTTCTACGGATGCTGTCGAAAGCCAGATACAGGCTGACATAAAGATTCCCTGCATGCGTGTTTCCATGCAGCGGCTGGATGCCGACGATTCAATCTGTGAAGTCTGGCACGGTAGTGGACAGTTAACGCAGGGCCAGTCTGGCGCTATCCAGTATTGCCATGACGCTGATGTGTTGTTTGGTGCGCTTGAGCTGCCTGAAACAATGTTTGCGGCCGGCACTAACCAAACGCCGTTACAGCAGGCCACCGAGTCGGCCTATTGCCAGATATTTGCGCTGCTTGACGCGTTGCGTTACCCCTATCTGTTCCGCTGCTGGAATTACATGGCTGACATCAACACTCATAGCTTCGGGCTGGAACGCTATCGCCAGTTCAACCTTGGACGGCAGGATGCTTTTCTTGCGTATGGCCGCGATGTGATGGGTAATGTTCCTGCCGCGTGTGCCCTGGGTTTTGGACAGGGCGGTTCGGTTCAGGGGCCGTTGACCATTGCTTTTTTAGCCGGACGTGTCGCCCCACGCAACATTGAAAATCCGCGCCAGATCAGTGCTTACCAATATCCGCAGGAATATGGCCCGCGCAGCCCGACGTTTTCGCGTGCCAGCCTGGTTCGCATGGGGCAAAACGAGGTGCTATTCATCTCCGGCACTGCCAGCATTGTTGGTCACGCAACCCTGCACACCGGCAATGTTGTGGCACAAACTCGCGAAACCGTCGCCAATATCAAGGTGGTGCTGGCCGAGGCCAATCGTTTGTTTAACCAGCCCATATTTGATCTGGCCAGCCTGTATTACACGGTATATGTACGCCTCCCGGCTGATCTGGTGCGGATTCGCGCCGAACTGACCCGCTGCGTGGGTGCTGCGCCGAAGGCGGTGTATTTGCAGACGGATATGTGCCGTCAGGATCTGCTGCTGGAAATCGAGGCCACGGCTGTGCATCCATTGGAACTTCTATCTGACCAGGCGGGCTGACCATGCGCACCGCATTGCGTGGGTTGCTGAATGTGTACGATTACCTGGTGACATATCTCGGCTTGGCCTGGCTGGGCATCCTGTGCCTGGCATGGACGCCGATTGCGCTGATTAGTTACCCGTTATTGCCTGCAAGCCGTGGACGCGCGTTGGGGCGTTACGTCATCATGGCGGCGTTCCGGCTTTATCTGGCGAGTCTTAGCCTGTCGCGTCGTTTCAGTTTTGATCTGCAAGCGCTGGATGCGCTGCGTGACGAGCCATCGCTGATCATCGCGCCGAATCACCCCTGCCTGTTGGACGCAGTAATGGTGATGTCACGCTTGCCGAATGTCGCCTGTGTGCTTAAAGCCGAATTGATGAACAATATTTTTCTCGGTGCGGGGGCGCGTCTGGCGCGCTACATCCGCAACGAACCTGTACGGCACATGGTGCAGCAGGCAACCCGTGATTTTGGCTGTGGCAGCCATCTGTTGCTGTTCCCGGAAGGAACCCGCACCACCTCGTGCCCGGTCAATCCATTCAAAGGCAGTATCGGCCTGATCTCGAACCATGCACAGGTGCCTGTGCAGACGATACTGATAGAAACCGATTCGCGGTATCTGAGCAAAGGCTGGTCGTTGTTCCGCAAACCGCCGTTGCCGATACATTACCGAATGCGCCTGGGGCGGCGCTTTGATCCCCCGCAAGATGCACGGCGTTTCACGGCCGAACTGGAACAATACGTTGCGCATGAACTGATACAAGGCTCGGCGTTTTACCCGGCCAATTCCCTGCCTGTGCAGGCAGAGACATCATCATGACGACTGCTTCAGCCACCCATCTCGTCCTCATTCCCAGCTATAACCCTGGTGTCAAGGTTTATGAAACCGTGCACGCGGCACGCCAATACTGGACCCCGGTGTGGGTAGTGGTTGATGGCAGTACCGATGGCAGCGCCGAGGGTTTGTTGGCGATGGCAGCACAGGATGCCGGCCTGCGCGTGATGGTTTTACTGCACAACCAAGGCAAGGGTGCGGCGATATTGCACGGGCTGGAGCAAGCCGCAGCGGCGGGGTTCACTCACGTCTTGACCATGGATTCGGATGGCCAGCATCCAGCCGAATGCATTCCTGCCTTCATGGCGGAGTCCGCCAGGCAGCCAACGGCAATGATCCTCGGCGTGCCGGTATTCGATACCAGCGCGCCACGCCTGCGCGTGCAAGGACGGCGCATATCCAACGCGTGGGCCAATCTGGAAACGCTGTGGGCAGGCATTGGCGATTCGTTGTTCGGGTTTCGCGTGTATCCCGTCGAGCCATTGCGGCGGGTGATGCGCTATCAGCCGTGGATGCGCCATTTCGATTTTGATCCGGAGGCGGTGGTGCGCCTATGCTGGCGCGGGGTCAGGCCGATCAATCTGCCAGCCCCGGTGCGCTACTACCGCGCGGAGGAGGGCGGCGTGTCGCATTTCCGCTACCTGCGCGACAACCTGTTGTTGACCTGGATGCATACGCGCCTGTTTATCGGTTTTGTGTTGCGCTTACCTGTTTTGCTGGCAAGGCGGGCGCTGGAGAAGGTTTGATCTGGCCAAGAATGCAGAATGCCGCCGTGTCGCCAGCGCCGACTTTTTGCATTTTGGACTTGAGCCTTCCCTGCTAGATCATGCCGCCGTTGATGGAAATGATTTGCCCGGTGATGTAGGCCGCCTGTGTCGAGGCGAGAAAGCCGATCAGCTCGGCGACTTCAGCCGGGCTGCCTGCGCGTTTCATCGGCACCAGGCGCGCGATGTCCTCGGCGCTGAATGCGGATTCGCTCATTGCAGTATCGATAATGCCGGGCGCCACCGCGTTGACCGTGATGCCTCGGCTGGCGACTTCACGGGCGAGGGATTTGGTCGCCGAATTCAGCGCGCCCTTGGCGGCGGAATAATTCACCTGGCCCGCATTGCCGGTCAGCGCGGCAATAGAAGACACATTGATGATGCGCCCCCAGCGGCTGCGTATCATCGGCATCATCAGCGGCTGGGTGACGTTGAAAAAACCATTGACCGAGACATCGATCACCCGGCGCCACTGTTCGGCACGCATGCCGGGGAATACCACATCGTCATGGATGCCGGCATTGTTGACCACGATCTGGATCGGTTGATGTTCGACCAGCGGCATCAGCACATCGGCGACTGCATTGCTGTCGGTGACATCAAACGCCAGCACTTGCGCGCTGCCCCCGCTGGCAATAATAGTGTCAGCCAGTGTCTGTGCGGCTTCTCGGCCACGATGGGCATGAATGTAAACATGGCAGCCATCGGCCGCAAGTCGGCGGCAGATAGCCGCGCCTATGCCGCCGCTACCGCCGGTGACCAGAGCATTTTTCATGGGGCGTCTCCTGAGGTCGGGTTGAGTGCTTGTGCATCGAGCACCACCGTGGCGCGGCCATCCAGCAGCAAGCACCCCGCCGCACTGACGCTGAACTGATACAGAATATTGTTTTCGCTGCGCGTGATGCAGGTGGCTGCCACCAGCAGATCGGCGGCGATGTCGTCCAGCCGCAGCACATGCAACCGGGCGCCGCGCGCGCTGACCAGATAGCCGACCCGTGCGCCGACACTGTCTGCTGGCGCCAGCAAGGCGCCATGCACGGACATGGCCTGTGCCGCATATTCGATACCGCAGGCGGCGCCCAGCCGGCCATAAGCGCGCAATGGGTTGTCAGCGGCGCGGTGGCTGCTCGCACGACACTGGATGCGGTCCTGATCCCATGCCTCGACACAATCCAGCAGGCACATGCCGCCCTGATGCGGGATGTGGCGCGCAATCCAGGCGTGATCCAGTGTGGCTTGATTTAGCACAGCGTCATGGCCACGGCGAGACGCGTGCTGTCGAGGTAATCCAGCACCACGGTTTGGTCTTGCCGCAACGCGATTGCGCGCAACAGCGGCAACCCGCGTGCGGCGGGGATGGCGATGCGCAGGCTTTCCAGTGCGCTATCGTTGAACTGGTCTGCGCCGGCATCAGTCAGGCTAACGGAAATTTTCGCCAGCGCCTGTGCGCTGCGTTGCGGCGCCAGCACCAGCGCAATGCCAAACGCATCAGGGATGGGGCGGGCGCTGTGCAGCGGCTCAGGGTAAGCGGTGTCGTACGCCAGCAAAACGCTGCGTGTGTTATCTACCACCACCTGGGTGAGCGCTTCCAACAAGCCCGCGCCGAAGCTGGCGTCAAAGGCGCACAACACCGATGAGGTGGCCATCGCGCCGGTGGCAATACTCCAGTATCCGGCCGCAGCGTTATGCACGGAATTATGAAAACGGGTCGGCGAGATTTGCCGGTCATCCGAGGCGAGCATCTCGCAGATGGCGTGGCAGTTTTCCCCATCGCCGCCAGACGCAGAAAACACGCTGGGCAAGCTGGTTGCGTCAAGGCCGGCGGCAGTGATGGCCTCCAGCCCGGTGGCCAGGGTGAGTTTGATGATCGCGCCGCTGCGCCGGCGTTCTGCCGCCGGCAGCAACGCGGGAGGTGGCAGGATAGTCTTCTGTGGTTGATAGGGCTGCTGCCCGCCCAGCACCGCCTGGCTGCCAGCCCAGCCGGTCAGGCCGGGGCCGAGTAATCCAATGCCTTCGATATAGGCGCTGAGTGTGGCGCTGATCGTCGTGGTGGATGTCATGGCGATTGTCATAACTTATCCGCTCGGCCAAAAATCAGGCTGCAATTGGTGCCGCCGAATCCAAACGAATTGCTGAGCGCGCGGGCTGCAGGCTGCTCACGATTCTCCAGCACATAATCGAGATCCAGCGTAGGGTCGAGTTGCCGGGTGTTCAGCCCGGCCGGCAACAATCCGTGTTGCAGCGCCAGCGCGCAAATTACCGCCTCCACGCCACCGGCAGCGCCCAGGGTGTGGCCGGTCGCCCCTTTGGTCGAACTGCATGGCGTGCCCGCGCCAAAGATATGCTGCACGGCTTTGCTCTCCGCCGCATCGTTGTTTTGGGTCGCGGTGCCATGCAGGTTGATATAGTCAATTTCATCTGGCTGCAAACCGGCCATTTTCAGCGCATCCTGCATCGCCATGCGCGCACCCAAGCCATCCGGATGCGGGGAGGACATGTGATACGCATCGCTGGATTCGCCGATGCCGAGCAGCAGCACAGCATCCGCAGCCAGATGTTCAGCGGGACGTTCGAGCAGCGCGAAGGCGGCCGCTTCGCCGATCGAGATGCCGTTGCGTTGCGCATCAAATGGTCGGCAGGCCTGTTCGGAAACCAGGCCGAGCGAGTTGAAGCCATACAGCGTCGTCAGGCACAGCGAATCCACGCCGCCCACCACCGCCGCATCGATCAGCCCCGCCGCCATCATGCGCCGGGCTGAACCGAATACCTTGGCGCTGGACGAACATGCCGATGACACCACGGCCGCCGGGCCGCCCAGGCCGAAATAATGGCGCGTGAAATCCGCAACGGAAAAAGTATTGTGCGTGGTGCGGTAAATAAAATCGGCAGGCAATGCGCCCGTCATCGGGTCGCGCCGCCGGTAGGCCAGCTCGGTTTGCAAAATGCCGGAAGTGCTGGTGCCGATGAACACACCCACGCGCTGCGCACCGTATTTTGCGCTGGCCACGCGCACCGCCTCGGCAAAGCCATCCTGCAGCAAGCCCAGCAACGCGAGCCGGTTGTTGCGGCAATCAAATTCCGCCAGGTGCGCAGGCAGTTGCACCGCATCCACCCCGGCCACCTCGCCGATGAACGTCGCCAGATCCACCGTCTCAAACGCACACGGCACCAGCCCGCCACGGCGCTGGCGCAAGGCGTCCAGCGTCTGATCGAGACCGCGACCGATACTGCTAGTGGCTGTGAAATGGGAGAGGTGGAGCGGGTTCAAAAAAACAATCCTATTGTAAGTAAAAAGCCGTTAACAAAAAAGAATTGAAGATGATGGCTTGTGGGCGGGTAAAAGAAAACCTGTGTTCGAACGGCTCCTGCGTGATTCATTGTAGACGTTCAGCGTAGCGTTAATCAGGCAGCGCGGATTTTAGCGCAGGTGTGCTTGAGTGCCAGATTGGAGAAGGAAGCACACGGGCGATGCACCACGAAAAGTCGGCGCTGGTGATACGGCGACTGCCTGTTATTCAGGTGTAAATCGCGTCGTTTTCTAGGGTGTGTTCTCAATCAAGCGATTTACGGTATGCCATATGCAAGCAAGCCTGAATAATTCGTTCACAGTCAATGACATGGCGAGGGGCTGTTCACAGTGATTGAAATATGGTCATATTCTGACTTTTGGACGGAGTCAGGATGGATCAAAAGATGGTGCGTGATGACCCGTGGAAACGCATTGAACATCTCCTGCCCGGCAAGGCAAGCGATCCGGGTTGCACGGCTCGGGACAGTCGGCGGTTCATCGAAGCCGTCCTTTGGAT
>JBAQUE010000203.1:0-14147 GCA_049297315.1 Rugosibacter sp. | reverse complement strand
GCGCTGCGCTGCTGCGCGGTGAGTTGCGGCTCGCGCAATTGCACCAGCTTGAGCCCTTTTCCCAGTGCGAGGTCAAGCGCCGCGATCTGCGCGGCGACGCCGATTTCACCGGCATGGGTGATGGCGTAAAAATCCGGCAAGGCCAGCGCGGCGAGCACTGGTGCATTGGCCGGCAGCATCGGGCCGACGCTGGGTGCGCCGGGTGTTTGCCAGGCCAGCGCGCTATGCACGTGGTCGTGCAATTCGCCGCGCCAGGCGCGCACGCGGAAGAAGTGCAACCGCACATGGGCGTGCTCGTAAGTGTGTTCGCGGCGCAGCCAGGGGTCGGCGCGCAGCACCTTGATGCCGAGCTCTTCGTGCAGCTCGCGCAGCAAGGCATCGTGCGGCGTCTCGCCCGCTTCCACCTTGCCGCCGGGAAATTCCCAGTAACCGGCATAAAACGTATCGGCGGCGCGCTGGCCGAGCAGAAAGCTGCCATCCGGCCGCTCGATCACCGCGGCCGCGACGTCGGTTATTTTCACTTCGCCGCGCGGCTGTGCCGGCCGGCGTAATCGCGGGCGAATTGCCAGGCCACGCGGCCGCTGCGCGAACCGCGCATCAGCGACCATTGCAAGGCTTCGCCGCGCACGCGGTCAATGATGCCGGCCGGCTGGCCAAATTCGCTGAGCCAATGCGCGCAGATGGCGAGATATTCATCCTGGCTGAACGGATAAAACGACAGCCACAGGCCGAAGCGTTCGGAGAGCGAGATTTTTTCCTCGGTGGTTTCGCCGGGATGCACGTCACCCTCGTCGGTGTATTTGGCTTCGAGATTCTCGGCCATTTTTTCCGGCATCAGATGGCGGCGGTTGGACGAGGCATACACCAGCAGATTGTCCGGCATGCCGCTGATCGAGCCGTCGAGGATGCTTTTCATTGCCTTGTAGCCCGGTTCGCCTGCCTCGAACGACAGGTCGTCGCAGAAAATGATGAATTTTTCGCGGCGCCCAAAGACCAGGTCGACGATCTCCGGCAGATGCACCAGGTCATCCTTGTCCACTTCAATCAGGCGCAAGCCGCGCTTGGCGAACTGGTTGAGCACCGCCTTGATCAGCGAGCTTTTGCCCGTGCCGCGTGCGCCGGTGAGCAGCACATTATTGGCGCTCTTGCCCTGCACAAACTGGCGGGTGTTTTGCTCGATGCGTTGTTTCTGGTCGTCCACGCCATGCAAGTCGGTTAAGCGGATAGCGTGCGGATGGCGCACGCTATCCAGCCAGCCACGCCCGTTGCGCGTGCGCCAGCGGAAAGCGCTGGCCGACCAGTCGGTGGTTGGCAGGGGCGGCGGCAAGGCGGCTTCGATACGCTCAGCCAGCGCTTCAAAACGGTCAAGAAAGCGGGAAAGGTCAGTCATCGGTACACTCTGGGTTTTCAACGCGACGCACTTTAGCAGATTCATGCCCCGCTCCCTTGTTCACTTCCGTTATCTCTTGGTGGGCAGCCTGATTGTTGCCCTGGCTGGCTGCGCGACAGCGCCCCCAACCGTTGTATCCAGGCCCGCAATCCCTGCCGGATGTCCGGTCTGTCCGCAGCCCGAGGCGCCCAAGCCACCTGCGGCAAAACCGATGCAAGCCGCAGAATGGGCTGACCTGCCGGGCTGGACGACGGATGATCCCGCACCCGCGTTTGCCGCCTTCCTCGCCAGTTGCCGCGTGCTTGAAAAGCGCGACTTGTGGCAGCCCGTATGTGCCGCTGCGCGGACTACCGATGCCAAAGCCCCGGCCGCTCTGCGCACCTGGTTTGCAACCTGGTTGCGTCCGTGGGCGATGGTGAATCCCGATGGCTCGCGCACAGGTTTGATCACTGGCTATTACGAGCCGGTTTTGCAGGGCAGCCGTAAAAAATCGCGGCAATATCCTAACCCGGTGTTTGGTCCGCCGGATGACCTGATCACGGTCGACCTGGCCAGTTTGTATCCCGAACTCAAAAACCTGCGCCTGCGCGGACGCCTTGAAGGCAAAAAGCTGGTACCCTACTATGATCGTGCCGAGTGGCAAAAGCAGGAGAGCAAGCGCTCACCAAAAGCCATTGCCTGGGTGGCGGATGCCATCGACCTGTTCTTCATGCAGATTCAGGGTTCTGGCCAAATCGAGTTGGAAGATGGTAGCCGCATCCGCCTTGGCTATGCCGACCAGAACGGCCATCCGTACCGTTCCATCGGCCGCTGGTTGATCGACCAGGACGAGTTGCCCAGTGATCAGGCGTCGATGCAAGGTATCAAGAATTGGACGCAGGCCAATCCGCAACGGCTGGATGAGATGCTCAACAAAAACCCGAGTCTGGTGTTTTTCCGTGAATTGCCGATGACTGGCAGCGGCCCCTTGGGCGCCATGGGGCTGCCCCTGACACCACAACGCTCGCTGGCCGTTGATCCCCGTTACGTTCCGCTGGGTGCACCAGTATGGATTGCCACGACAGAACCAAATAGTGAGCAAGCGCTCACACGGCTGATGCTGGCGCAAGATACCGGCGGCGCCATCCGTGGCGCTGTGCGCGCCGACTTTTACTGGGGCAGCGGCCCTGATGCCGGTAGTCTCGCCGGCAAGATGCGCCAGAGTGGGCGCATCTGGGTGTTGCTGCCGCAGGCTTACCAGCCACCAGATGCACCAAACTGAGCCAATTAAAAAAATCGCCGTTCCACCATCGCCGAATTTTCTTTATATTGGTGCCTTATTTTCATTAAGACACCATTCAGGTGCAATCATTTTCGGGTTCTAATATTATCTTATTGATTTATATATAAATAAATTCTGGAATGACCCTTGCTTAAGGTTTCCGCCTTTCGCCTTATTTTCGTGCATTTTTATTCAAGGGTCACCGTAATGGAGAATTTGAGAACTTCTACTGACGTATTGTTCATTTTGCTGGGCGCCATCCTGATTCTGGCCATGCATGCCGGGTTCGCCTTTCTGGAGTTGGGCACGGTACGCAAAAAAAACCAGATCAACGCCCTGGTCAAAATCCTGGTCGATTTTTCGGTGTCCACGCTGGCCTATTTCTTTATCGGTTATGGCATTGCTTATGGCATCCATTTTTTCAGCGGCGCGGAGGTGCTGGCGCAAAAAAGTGGCTATGAGCTGACGCGGTTTTTCTTTCTGCTGACGTTCGCCGCTGCCGTTCCGGCAATTATTTCGGGTGGCATTGCCGAACGTGCCCGTTTTGAACCGCAACTGGCCGCGACGTTTTTGCTGGTCGGTTTTGTCTACCCGTTTTTCGAAGGCATTGCCTGGAACCATGCCTTCGGCATCCAGGCCTGGCTGGCCAGCCAGTTTGGCGCGGAATTCCACGATTTCGCCGGTTCGGTCGTGGTGCATGCAGTGGGTGGCTGGATGGCGCTGGCCGCCGTGTTGCTGCTTGGGCCGCGCCATGGGCGTTACGACAAAAGCGGGGCGATTGCCGCCCATCCGCCATCCAGCGTACCATTCCTGGCGCTCGGCGCGTGGATACTGATTGTCGGCTGGTTCGGCTTCAATGTCATGAGCGCGCAAAATCTGGAGAAGATTTCCGGTCTCGTGGCGATGAATTCGCTGATGGCCATGGTCGGCGGCACGCTGGCCGCGTTGGTGGTGGGCAAGAACGACCCCGGTTTCGTGCATAACGGGCCGCTGGCCGGGCTGGTCGCCGTGTGCGCTGGCTCGGATGTGATGCACCCGTTGGGCGCGCTAGTCACCGGCGGTGTCGCCGGCGGGATGTTCGTGGTGATGTTTACGCTGACGCAAAACCGCTGGAAAATTGACGATGTACTCGGCGTCTGGCCCCTGCATGGCCTGTGCGGCGCGTGGGGTGGTATCGCCGCCGGCATCTTCGGCGCGCCAGCCCTGGGTGGCATGGGCGGCGTCGCCCTGCCCAGCCAGCTTGCCGGCACACTGCTGGGTATTCTGATTGCCTTGGCGGGCGGGCTGGTGGTTTATGGATTGCTGAAAATGTTCGTCGGCATCCGGCTTGATGCGGAAGACGAGTTCAACGGCTCGGATCTCACGGTGCATAAAATTACCGCATCCGCCGAGCGTGAGACCTTGTGGTGAGGGTTGGCTCACCGTGCTACCAGCGCCGACTTTCTGGGCGCTGCTGACTGCCGGACGAGTTCAGCCGCCTTTGGCGCTAAAACGTTTTTCGATTTCAGCCACTGGAATATAACCGCCTACGCGTTCGCCGCTGGCGAAGAACAGGGCGGGTGTGCCGTTGATACGCAGTTTGCGGCCTAGCTCGATGGACTTGTCCAGCCCTGCTGTATCGCAGGCATCCTGCGTTGCGGGCGCCTTGCCGGCAAGCATCCAGTCAGTCCAGGTTTTTGCCTTGTCGGATGAACACCAGATGGCTTTCGATTTCTGGTTCGAATCCTCGCCGAGCACAGGATAAAGGAAAGTGTAAATAGTGATATTTTTCAGCGGCTGCATTTCCTTCGCCAGTTTCTTGCAGTAACCGCAATTGGGGTCTTCGAAAGTCACCAGCACATTCTTGCCGTTGCCGCGCACCTGCTTTATGGCCAGTTCGAGTGGCAGGGCATTGAACTGGCGTTCGGCGGTCAGGTTCTTGCCCGTCTTCAAGTCGACCAGATTGCCGGAAAGCAGATAGCCACCCTTGTCATCCACATAGAAAATCTGGCCATCAACCACCACTTCCCAGAGTCCCGCAATCGGCGACTTGCCGATTTTTTCGGCCTTGCCGAGTGTGGTCTCCACCGCCTTTTTGACATCCGCCTCACCCGCTGTTGCGGTGAGGGAGAAACAGGCGACTGCAAGAGCAGCATGCGCAGCGACGAGAGCAAAGGTTTTATTCATCAAATCTCCAAGTGAAAATCAAAAAGCTGTCAGGAAGCCAGCGCGTAACGAACCAAAATATCTTTTACGACCGGCAAATGGTTGGTAAGGTTCAAACCCAGGTTGCGCAGGCCGGCCAGCGGCCCACCGCGCGAGCCAAACAGGCGCTGCAAGCCGTCGGTCACGGTTTGTAGCATAACTACCTGTTCTTTGCGTGACCGTTCAAAACGACGCAGCAGCGCCAGGTCGCCGCAATCGACATGCGCGGGCTTGGCGCAGAGAACCGCCGCCAGCGCTTGCGCATCCTGGAATCCAAGATTGACGCCGT
This sequence comes from Rugosibacter sp., assembly GCA_049297315.1. Taxonomy (GTDB): domain Bacteria; phylum Pseudomonadota; class Gammaproteobacteria; order Burkholderiales; family Rhodocyclaceae; genus Rugosibacter. Next base: position 9,023 of record JBAQUE010000203.1, on the reverse strand, counting down.
GGCCGGACAACGGATGCAGCGTATGCGCCGCATCGCCAATCAGCGCCAGGCGCGGCAAAACCGTGCGTGGCGCGCGCATCAGGCGCAACGGAAATGCCGCAGGCGGTGTAATTGATTCCAAGGCGCCGAGCGCATGGTCACCCGCCTCGGCGACGCGCCCGCACAGTGCGTTGGGCGAAAGCGCCAACAGTTCCTCGCCATGCGCTTGCGGCGTAGACCAGACCATGGAGATGCAATTGCCGGGCAAGGGCAGCCAGGCCAGAATCCCGTCATGGCGAAACCACTGGAACGCCGTGCCGCGATGCGCTTGCGCCGTGGCAAAATTCGCCACCACGCCGAGTTGCCCGTAATCCTTGAAATCAACGGTAATACCCGCCGCCGTGCGCGCCCAGGAATCCGCCCCGTCGGCCGCCATAACCAGCCGGGCGCGTAACTGCCGTCCATCAGCCAGCGTCAGCCGCGCAACATCCGCATCAAATGCCAGCGCTTGCGGCGCGGCTGGGCAGAGCAGCGTGAGGTTGCCCTGCCGCCTGGCCATTGCCCACAGCTCATGCTGCATCAAAGATGATTCAAGAATCCAGGCCAGTTCGGGCACGCCGCTGGCATACGCTGAAAAATCCAGCCGCCCCGCACCGTCACCGCGGATTTCCATTGACCGCACCGGCTCCATGCGTGCCCGGTCAAGGTGCTGCCAGATGCCGATCTGCTCCAGAAAGCGCGCATTCGCCGGGCTGATGGCATAGACGCGCGAGTCCAGGTTCTTGTCATCTGGCGCAGAAAAAACCGGCGCCCGGCTTTCTACCAGCGCCACAGATAGCGCTGAACGTCGCAAAGCCGCTACCAGCGCCAATCCAGCCAGACCACCCCCGACAATCACGATATCAAAATCCATGCCGCGATTGTCGCCTACCTGCCCTTGTCTTGACAAGGCAGACAGCAGAAAGGGATAATCCGCACCCTTTATGTAAATGTGCACGGTGATGTAGCTCAGCTGGTTAGAGCGACGGATTCATAATCCGTAGGTCGAGGGTTCAAGTCCCCCCATCACCACCAGTTATACCAAGGCCTCCAGCGATGGGGGCCTTTTCATTTTCTAGGACGGGCTAGCACCGGGCTAGCATCAGGGGGAATTGGCGACCTGTTCGGAGCCTTGTCGCCGTCCCACCAGCGCCGACTTTTAAGCGGCCAGCAGTAGGGCATGGGCAGCATCAGGCGGCAGGCATGGGTGCGCGAGGTATCCCACGACTACGGCCACGCACACGGCCGGGGGGGGGAGGGGCTTGCGTGTATCGGTGAAGTTTTAGTAACACCTCTCCGCACCCGAAGATTTTATTTCGGCAGTCAATAAATTACGATTGCAAAATAAAAAAGAGGGGGCACGGCGTTATCAAAATAATGGAGGTCGAATGTTGCTTCCTATGAGATCGGCCCGTTGCTGCTCATCCCATTCTTCCCGCTCGTCGTCAGTCATAAAGTCGCTATCTCGTAAGCGGGTGCGAATATCCAACATCTGATCATTCAATCTTGCAAGGTCGTCACGAAAGTTGGCAGATTGCACCTGAATCTGCTTGATGAGCTTTTGAATCCCGACCAGAATCAAAACGAGCAATACCGTCGTTACAACGTAAAAGAACTCAGTATCAGCATTCATCATGTGATTACTACCCCCCCAACATGTCGAAGTATATGCAAGTCCATAGTTATAAAGCGCCACAAAAAATCCCCAGGTTAGTGGTCACTAACTTATTGGCGTTTACTGATATTGCTCATGATGCGCAGGTGCGCGAAGGTTAATAGAGTTTCAACCAGCGCGAGAAAACGGCTTGAGCGCGCCTTGCTTCAATATCGCGCTTGAGTCTTTCCGCTTTATCCAGATTTTTCATGGTTCACATCCTTTCCAATGCTCTTTCAATCAAGAGCCCCCGTCAGGCCGGTGAAAGTGTCCAGCGGTGGTTCGGGAGTTACCTTAGGCGCGGTTAAACGGGTTATGCGCACCATCGGTGCGGGCTGTACGTGCATCGGTATTGCCTTGAGTCGTTGTTCCGCTTGCCACAGGTCATAGGCGCTTTGCTCTGCCAGCCATAAGCGGGCTTCACCGCCACGCGCCACACCCAGCCAGGCCTCGATACGCAAGGCCATTTCAGGCGAGATGGCGGCGTGCCCATGCAGTACGCGGGAAAATGCCACGCGGCTAACGCCTAACTGTTGCGCGGCTTCGGTTACAGACAGCCCCAGCGCCGGTAATACGCTGTCGCGCAGCGTCAGGCCGGGGTGGGGTGGGTTAAACATGCGTGCCATGATTGCAAGCTCCTTAGTGATAGTCCTGATAATCAACCAGCACGGCATCCGTGCCATCAAATGCAAAAGTCATTCGCCAGTTGCCGCTTACCCATACCGAAAAATGCCCCTTTAACTCACGCCCTTTCAATGGATGCAAACTCCAGCCGGGCAGGTTCATGCCTTGCGCATTGGTTGTTTCGTTCAAGCGTCGCAGCATGGCGGCTAATCGCGGTGCATGGGCAGACTGAATGCCTGCCATGCTGCCGCTTTCAAAAAAGGCTTTCAGTCCTTTATGCCTGAATGTCTTAATCATGGCTGATTGTATCTTGTAACGCTACGCGAATCAACACGAATCATTTATTTACCACTCGCAATGCACTGGGTGCGGCTCTGGCGTCAAACTCGATCCCGGCCTGTTCCAATATCCACGCTTCGATTTTGACGTGCCATAGGTGCAGCAAGTCGAGTTCGCGCTGGATGTAGTGCTTTTCAGCAATGGCGCTGGGCTTGTGCCCCATGATCTGTGCAACCACTCCGGCCGGAACTTCGACCCATTCGGCCAGTGCGCCAAACGAGCGGCGCAGGCCATGCAGTGACAGCGCAGGCAGGGCAGCGGCGGCCAATGCCTTGACGTGCTGAATGCGCGGGTCTTCTATCCTGCCCGATGCGGCGCTTGGGCTGCTGAAAACAAACTCGTTACGGCGGGGCAGGATGGCGATCAGGTGTTCCATGTAAGGGGTTAGCGGGATGGTGCGCTCGCCTTCCACCTTGTCGCGGATGGTGAGGCTTTTCCACTGAAAATCGACATCAGCCCAGCGCAATGTGGCCAATTCGTTGCGCCTTGCGCAGGCTGTCGTTCTTTTTGGTCTTGGCGGCTGGCACCTTGTCCTTTACGACATCGGTCTGGCAGACGTCAGCATGGATGGCGGCGCTGTAGGCTTCCTGTTTGCCGCACCACGTCAGGAAAGCCCGCAGGGCGCGGAAGGATTGCGCAGCGGTCGCAGGGGCTTGGCTTGCTGCTTTATCCAGCCATGCAGCGAGTGCTTTAGCGTCAAGGTCTATCAGGCGCTTATCCATCAATGGAACCAAAATACCAGGTTGCACGATATTCGATTCACCGGGTCGGGTGCCTCGCTTGCGAATCTCACCGCCAGCCTTAACGAAGCGTGCGTGGTCGGCAATGTGACGCGCACCCCATACGGGCCTGCTATTCTTTATCGCGGCGCTGCGTTCCCGAATGTAGTCGTTCCATGCCGTGCGCACGGTGACAGATTCTTTAATCTGTTGCGCTGATATAGCGTCAACCTTAGCCTGCTTTTCAGCAATCACGTCCTTCTTGACCTGGCGCGGGTCTGTGCCTTGGTCGGTGAGCGTCTTTAGCCGTGTGGCCTCGCCTTGCGCCCTGCTGATTGACCAAGTGCGGGCGTCGCCGATGGTTAGGCGGATCGTCTTGTTGTTTAGCGAGGTCTCGAATATGTAGGCCTTGGAACCGGTGGCAGTTACCCGCAAGCCTAAGCCGGGGGTTTTGCCATCCCAGTAAATGCTCTGCTTCTTGCCCGCCTGACACTCGAAACCGGCAACCCTGCCCGCCGTGAAGTTTTCCCATTGCATACCGTCTGCCTTTCCATGTAGGGGCTGTTTTCACATCTGCGTTTCCTTAGCAATGGCCATAACGGGGCTGCAATTTTTGTCGCCGTTCCACCAGCGCCGACTTTTCACCATTCATGGGGATGTTGACCGTTCAGCATTCATCAACTTTGTCTGGAAAACATCCCGGGTTTTGCTGCACCGCACAAATAGGTGTTGACACGACAGTCTTTGTATGTGAAATTGCTGCATCGCAACATATTTCCAGGGAGCACATCATGTTGAAAATTGAAGATGTTCAGGTTAAAACTCAAGAGGCCGTCACTAAAGTGGCTGAGTTAAATGAAACCGTTTGGGCTGGCGCCGTTAAGGCAACCAAAGAACTCACCGGTTTTTACGCCAGAATTATTGAAGGCAAGCCGACGGATCTGTATCACATCACTAACGCTTTCAAAAAAATCGTGGTGAACAATATTGATGCCACCAAGCAGTATTTCAGTATCTTTCACGGTTGATTTTGCCGCAGTGCAGCAAATGCGTTAAGGCTGGATCTGCAGTCCTCCTGAAAAACTGAATCCCTTAGGCTGGCTTGTCCAGATAAGGGATTCGGTGGCGCTGGGTTTTTTTAATGCGGCGCCAAGTTTTTCTTCTCGTTATTCCCATTTGTTCAGTTCCAGCTCGGCCAGTTCCGCATCCGTAAAAACCCGCGAGCGCGTGTGAAAGGCAAAGCCTTCCGGACCTTCGAGTGAAAATGTGCCCCCCGTGCCTTCGATCACGTCGATGATCAGCTGGGTGTGCTGCCAGGATGCGTATTGCGATTTGCTTATATAAAACGGGCAGCCGCCAATCTCCCCTAGAAATTCATCCCCCGCGCCGATGGTGAGCTCGCCGGGCAGGTAACAATTCGCCGCGCTGTTATCGCAACAGCCGCCGGACTGATGAAAGAACACGGGCCCGTGTTTTTGCTTAAGCAATTCAATCAGCGCCAACGCGGCGGGGGTGGCGATGACTTTGTCTGTCATGTTCATCTCCTCAAAAAATAAAGGGCGGCAAGTGGCTTGCCGCCCGGGTAAGCAAAACTGCCGGACAGCTTAAAAGAAGCCCAGTTTTTGCTCGGCGTAGCTGACCAGCAGATTTTTGGTTTGCTGGTAGTGGTCAAGCATCATCTTGTGGTTTTCGCGGCCGATGCCCGATTCCTTGTAGCCGCCAAAAGCAGCCCCTGCGGGGTAGGCGTGGTAGCAGTTGGTCCACACGCGCCCGGCCTTGATGGCGCGGCCCATGCGATAGGCCACATTGCCGTTGCGGCTCCATACGCCTGCGCCCAGGCCGTAAAGGGTGTCGTTGGCAATCGCCAGGGCTTGGGCTTCATCCTTGAACGTCGTCACCGCGAGGACGGGGCCGAAAATTTCTTCCTGGAAGATGCGCATCCTGTTATGCCCTTTGAATAGCGTGGGCTGCACGTAATAGCCGCCAGCAAGATCACCGCTCACTTGCGCCTGCGCACCGCCAATCAACACTTCTGCGCCTTCCTGTTTGCCCAGGTCGAGATAGGAAAGAATCTTGGTCAGTTGTTCTTTGGATGCCTGCGCACCGAGCATGGTGTCGGTATCCAGCGGGTTGCCCTGCTTGATGGCCTTGATGCGTTCCAGGCACCGCGCCATGAATTGGTCATAAATGGATTCGTGGATCAGCGCGCGCGAGGGGCAGGTGCACACTTCCCCTTGGTTGAAGGCAAACAGCACCAGGCCTTCGATGGCTTTATCCAGGAAGCCATCATCTTTATCCATCACGTCGGCGAAGAAAATGTTGGGCGATTTGCCGCCGAGTTCCAGCGTGGCGGGGATTAGATTGTTGGCGGCGGCCTGGGCAATCACGCGGCCGGTGGAGGTGGAGCCGGTAAAGGCGATTTTAGCGATGCGGCGGCTGGTGGCCAGCGGCATGCCCGCTTCACGACCATAGCCATTGACGATATTGAGCACACCGGGCGGCAGCACGTCGGCGATCAGTTCCGCCAGGATCAGGATGCTGATCGGTGTCGATTCAGCGGGTTTCAACACCACGCAATTGCCTGCGGCCAGCGCCGGGGCAAGCTTCCAGGCCGCCATCAGGATGGGAAAGTTCCACGGGATGATCTGCCCGACCACGCCGAGCGGCTCGTGAAAGTGATACGCCACGGTGTTCTCGTCAATCTCAGTCAAGCCGCCTTCCTGCGCACGCAAGCAGCCGGCGAAGTAGCGGAAGTGATCAACGCTTAACGGGATGTCGGCGGCCAGCGTTTCGCGGATCGGCTTGCCGTTGTCCACCGTTTCGGCATAGGCCAAGAGTTCAAGATTGGCTTCGATGCGATCGGCGATTTTGAGCAGAATGTTTGCGCGCTGGGCGGGCGGCGTTTTGCCCCAGGCCTCGCTTGCGGCGTGCGCGGCATCCAGCGCTAATTCAATATCTTCCGCGCTGGATCGTGCAGCCTTGGTGTAAGGCGTGCCGTTGATCGGCGTGATGACATCGAAGTATTGCCCTTTAACGGGGGCGACCCAGCGGCCGCCGATGAAGTTGTCATATTGGGATTGGTATTGAACTTTGGCGCCAGCGGCGCCGGGTAGGGCGTAAATCATGATGGTCTCCTCATTTTGGATTGGCTGTCTATGCAACTGATTTTTCCATTAGTGTAGTAGATGATTCCCACCAGCGCCGACTTTCGCTGTGCTAATGTGTTTCAGAACACTCACAACCAAACGAGGCAGCCGATGATTACTGTTTATTCCTGGCCTACGCCCAACGGGCACAAGGTGCACATCATGCTCGAAGAGTGTGGGCTTCGGCTGGGTAGAGACTGGCGCGTGCACCCGATCAACATTGGTGCGGGAGATCAGTTTTCCCCGGAGTTTTTGGCGATCAGCCCGAACAATAAAATCCCCGCGCTGGTGGATACGGATGGGCCTGATGGAAAACCCATTGCCTTGTTTGAATCGGGCGCGATTTTGCTGTACCTGGCGGCGAAAACAGGCAAGTTTTTGCCGAAAACGGACCGGCAAAAGTTCAAGGTGTTGGAATGGCTGATGTTCCAGATGGGGGGTGTGGGGCCGATGCTGGGCCAGGCGCATCACTTCCGCATGTATGCGCCAGAGAAAATCGAGTATGCGATAAACCGTTATACCAATGAAGCCAAGCGCCTGTATGGCGTGATGGACCGGCAATTGGCGCACCATCGCTACATCGCCGGTAACACGTATTCGATCGCCGATATGGCGATCTTTCCCTGGTTGCGCAGTTGGCAGAATCAGGGCATCGACTGGGCTGATTACCCGCAGCTCAAAATTTGGTTTGACAAGATTTCAAAGCGACCGGCGGTGAAGCGCGGCATCGCCGTGCTGGCTGATCTGCGCAAACCGCTGACCGATGACAAGGCGCGCGATATTTTGTTTGGCCAGCAACAGTATCAGAAGCGCTAAGGAAACATTGACGCCGTGTTACCAGCGCCAGCGCTTTGCGTCTCTGCGAGAACTTTTTGCATTAGGCCTTTTTCGCGCGCGGGTGCGCCGCATCGTAGATTTTCGCCAGATGCTGAAAATCCAGATGCGTGTAAATCTGCGTGGCGGCGATGCTGGCGTGGCCGAGCATGTCTTGCACGGCGCGCAGGTCGCCGGAGGATTGCAGTACATGCGAGGCGAACGAATGGCGCAGCATGTGCGGATGCACGTGCATGCCCAGCCCCTGCTTTTGCGCCCAACGTTCGAGACGTTTTTCCACCTGGCGTGGCGATAGCCGCGTGCCATTTTGGCCGGTGAATAATGCCGTCTGTCCGGGTGGTGCAAATTGAGGCCGCAGCGCCAGCCAGGCGGCGAGCGCATCATGCGCCTTGCCGCCAACCGGCACGCTGCGCGTCTTCTGGCGTTTGCCGGTGACGGTGACTTCACCGCTGGCGAGATCGAGTCCGCCCGGCCAGTCGAGGCTGACCAGTTCGGCCAGGCGCAGGCCGGAAGAATAGAAGAGTTCGAACATCGCCACGTCGCGCACTTCCAGCGTATCGGCAGGTTGCGCGTTGAGCAGCGCAGCGGCCTGGTCAGCGCCTAATGCTTTGGGTAGCGTGCGCGGGCGTTTGGGGGCGTTGAGCATTTCCGCCGGGTTGTGCGCAATCGCGCCGCGCCGCGTCAGCCAGGCATAAAAACCGCGCCATGCGGACAGCGTGCGCGCGATTGAGCGCGGCGCCAGCTGGCGGGCATGCAGTTGCATCAGGCCGCGCCGCAACTGCGCGGTGGTCAGCGTTTCGGGCGCGGTGCCTGGCTCGATTTCGCCCAGACGCTGGAGGTCGCGGCGATAGGCATCCAGCGTGTGCGGGCTGGCGCGTCGCTGAATGGCGATTTCGCTGAGAAAGCGTTCGACTGCGGAATCCATCACGCCAGTTTATAAATTCAGCACACGATGGAATGCTGCGGAGGCGAGGTCGCCAATGCATTCGAGATACAACGTGCCAAGTTCCGGATAAAAGCGGTGCGACTCTTCGCTGGCCATGACCAGCAGGCCGATGCAGGCGCCGCTGGCATCGCGCAACGGCACCTGCGCCATCGAACGCAGTTGCGCAGCCGTGTCACCAAACCAGGCGAGTGAGGCTTGCCCTTCCGCCGGTCCGCAATAAGGTTTTTGCAAAGCGCCGGCAAAGGCGCAGGCCGTATCGTTTGCCGGGATGAACAAGCTGCTGGTGTCGGCGACGCCAGCCCACAGCCGCGCCATGATGTGCGGCACGGCGAAGGCGCCGCCCAGATGCGAATACAGCACGCGCACGACAGCGGCTTCGTCAGGCACGGTGATCAAGGCCACGGCAAGCGCATGCACCTTGGCGGAGATGGCGTCGTTTTCCCGCCCGAAAGACATCAGATCAGCGAGCTGGGATTCCAGTCCGCGCACCTTGTCGCGCATGGTGAGCATCTGCTTTTCGGTAATCGAAATGGCGCGCCCGGTATGCGGATCGGGCAAGGTCATCAGCGCCAGTACTTCGGCGTAGGCGTTGAAAAATTCAGGGTGGTGGTGCAGATAATTGGCGACTTCTTCAGCGTTCATTGCGTGTCCTCAGATAATTCAGGCAGGTCGATTTCGCCGGTGAATACAGTAACAGCGGGGCCGGTCATGATGACAGAACCTGCACCGTCCCAGGCGATGGA
>JBAQUE010000202.1:0-8870 GCA_049297315.1 Rugosibacter sp. | reverse complement strand
TGATTGTGTGCACCCATGCCCAGTCAACGGCAGAAATTCTGGGCAAAAAAAGCATTGCAACAAAAGATCTGGCGCGCTGCGCCGAACTCGGCAGCCTGATGGCTGAAGGACTGGCATTGGGTATTTTTTAAGGCCAGTCCTTTAGGTTTTCAAGTTCAGTCCTGATCCAGCTCAAATGCCTTATGCAGCGTGCGCACGGCCAACTCAAGATATTTCTCGTCAACCACGACGGATATCTTGATCTCGGACGTTGAAATCATCTGGATGTTGATGCCCTCTTCAGCCAGTATCCGGAACATCTTGCTGGCCACGCCAGGATGCGAGCGCATGCCCACGCCAACAGCGGAAACCTTGCATATCTTGTTGTCGCCATCAACCGCACGGGCGCTGACGTGGGGTCCGATCTGGTCTTCGAGCATCTTCTTCGCCCGTACATAATCCCCGCGATTAACGGTAAATGAAAAGTCGGTCGTGCCATCATGACCCACGTTCTGGATAATCATGTCGACATCAATATTGGCGTCGGCAACCGGGCCGAGGATCTGATACGCGATACCTGGCCGGTCGGGGACGCCGGATACTGTCAATTTGGCTTCATCACGGTTGAACGCGATACCTGAAATAATCGGTTGTTCCATTGACTCGTCTTCCTCAAATGTGATCAGCGTGCCGGCCGTTTCCTGGCCCTCTTCTTCCAGGCTGGAAAGCACGCGCAACTTGGTTTTGTATTTGCCTGCAAATTCGACCGAGCGGATCTGCAAGACTTTCGAACCCAGGCTGGCCATTTCCAACATTTCTTCAAAGGTGATGCGATCAAGCTTTTTCGCCTCCGGGACAATACGCGGATCGGTAGTGTAGACCCCGTCAACATCGGTATAAATCTGGCACTCTTCAGCCTGCAAGGCCGCTGCAAGCGCAACACCAGAGGTATCCGACCCGCCACGGCCGAGTGTGGTGATATTGCCATCAACATCCACCCCTTGGAAACCGGCGACAATGACTACCGTATCATCGTCCAGGTCGCGGCGGATGTTGTCATCATCAATCTTCAGGATTCTCGCCTTGGAAAATGCGCTGTCCGTCAAAACCTTGACTTGTCCGCCGGTGTAGCTGCGGGCTTTCAGGCCAATATCACGCAACGCCATGGCCAGCAAGGCGATGCTGACCTGCTCGCCGGTCGCCAGCATGGCATCCATCTCGCGCAAGTCGGGTTGTGGAGAGACATCGCGCGCTAGGGCAACCAGGCGATTGGTTTCACCACTCATCGCGGAAACCACGACCACGATCTGATGCCCCTGCGCCTTCCAGCGTGCCACGCGCCTGGCGACATTGCGGATGCGTTCGGGCGACCCCATTGAGGTACCGCCGTATTTCTGAACTATCAAAGCCATTGCTGTTTCTTGATTAAACAAAACCAAGATTTTATCTGATGCCGATGCGCCCTGTCAGCGTTTCATGAATCAATTGCACAAGCCGATGGGTATTGTCACCGGCATGGCGAGCAGTTGCTGGGCATAGGTCTTGCCCTGCACATCGGCATTAAGCGATGCCACACCGCCATCGCCCAGGGCGTTTTTGAGGACGAAATTCATTGCCGCTATGCCTGGCAGGTCATAGCGCATCACCTGCTGCCCCTGCATGACATGCGAAAACCAGTCCGCTATGCGCTCGGGCGTGAGCGCTGCACGCAGATACGGCAGGTACTCTGTCCGCCGCGCAATCACCCCGATGTTGGCATCGTCGCCCTTGTCGCCACTGCGCGCCACGGCAAGCTTTATGAGCGGCGCCGTGGTATTGGCTTCCTGTGGAGGAACAACCGCCGGTACAGGATGCAGAGCGACTTTCATGGATGGATCGAAAGCCGCCGTGACCACTGGCGGCGAAATGGGTCTGGCGACGCCATCCAGGGCGATGCTGACCAGCACGCTGCTTTTGGGCAGCAGAAACGAATACAGGCGCACGACCGGCGATACCTTGGGCCGCCCTGGCGCACCGGCGGCGCAACGGCCGGTAGTCGTGCTCAGAGATGAGCCCATAGCCTCTTTGGTAAACAAGGCCACGGCTTCACGGCGCTCATGCTGGAAGGACAGCTTCAAGACCAGTTCGGTGGCGGGTGGATGCTGGATATGGCGTGGATTCCATAGCGCATTGGCGCCCAGCAGGTCAATGTGCGTTTTACGCAGGCCAGACCAGTTCTTTTCAGCAAACAGGCGTGCGCAACGCGCGAGGATGGCTTCGCCCATTTTTCGCGCCTTGGCTTCGGCATCAAATCCGGTAATGGTTTGCGTGAAAGTAGCGCGATAGCCATCGGGATAAGTGGCGCACACCTTGTAGGTTGCGGTCGGCGGATAGCCTCGGGCGCCACTCACCCGCACCCGGTTTGCACCTTCCTGAGTCAGCGTGACTTGGGCGAAATCGCAAACGACATCGGGCACGATATAGGCTTGCGGATCGCCGATTTCGTAGAGCATTTGTTCGCCTGCGGTATGTACGGATACCAGGCCACCGGTGCCCTCCGGCTTGGTCAGGACAAAGCTTCCGTCGCGCTGGCATTCGACGATCGGATAACCCATGTGATCCCAGTCATCGCAGACCAACGCCCAGTCAGTGAAATTGCCGCCGGTGGATTGACAGCCGCATTCGAGCAGGTGTCCGGCCAGAGTGCCTGCCGCCAAGCGGTCGAAATCATCGGCCTGCCAGCCGAATTCATGTATCAACGCGCCCAGGGTGACGGCGCTGTCCACCACACGGCCGGTGATCACGATATCAGCGCCCGCATCGAGCGCCGCGGCAATGGGGAAAGCGCCGAGATAGGCGTTGATGCTGGCCGTTTTAGTGGGAAAGGCCGCGCCGGTAAACATTTCGCGCATCCCGGCCGCGCGAAATTCATCTTCTCGCATTAGCAAATTATCGCCTTCGACGATGCCGATCTTGAGCTTGACGCCTGCTTCTTCGGCGACCTTGCGTATCGCCCGCTCACAAGCCTGGAGATTGACTCCGCCGGCATTGGCGATTACACGAATACGTTTGTCGGCAATCTCTCCGATCAACGGTTGCAGAATGTCGGTGACAAAATCCGTGGCATAGCCGAGATCGTCGGATTTTTTCCGCGCCTGGGCAAGGATGGACATGGTCACTTCGGCCAGGTAATCGAACACGAGATAATCCACCTGGCCTGAGCGCACCAGTTGCACGGCGCCTTGGGCGCTATCCCCCCAGTAGCCGGCCGCGCCGCCGATGCGTACAGTTTTTTCAGTCATTTTCTATTCATCCGCCATTGACTTTTCTGCAAGCGGTGTTGGATCAGCCTCCAGCGCAACCAGTCGTGCGGCAATATCCACCTGCTGGTGCACCACCACGTAAACCTCCTCGACCCGGCCATCGCGGGTCGCCGTGAGTTGGTGATACATCTTCATGGCTTCCAGCGTGACCAGCACCTGCCCTTTGGTAACAGTCTCACCGGGCGCCACCTGCACGGCCACTACCTTGCCGCTCATCGGCGCCACGAGCAGTGCATTCCCGGCGCTTTCTTGCTTACGCTCGGAGAGACTCAGCATGCGGTAAACCATGCTGTGGCCTTGAATATCCAAGGCCAGGACGCCATCATCCAGCCAGGCATAAACCCCCGTGCGCTGAATACCATCAGTCATATAGCGCAGATGCCCTTGCGTACCAGAAGCCAGATCGAGTAACTCGACACGGGTATTGATGCCATCATGGTGAATCTCAAAACACTGACCCTCCTGGCTGACAGTGACAGCTTGCGGCTCATTTTCCCCATACTGCAAACGCATCGGCCAGGACAAGATGCCAGTGCTCCGCCAGCCTTGCCGGTTCGAGGAGGGCTGCACAGAAAGCAGCGCAGCCGCCAGCGCCATGTCGCTGCGCAGTATCGGTGCAACGGGTGGCTGACTGATTATTCTGTCGTTGAGGAAACTGGTGGTCGCACCACCACTGGCGAATAGTTCATCCTGCAGAATGTCCGCCAGAAATCGCCGGTTGGTGGTCAAGCCCAGGATGTGCGTATCTTCCAAAGTACGCAACAAGCGCCGCCGCGCTTCATCGCGCGTGCCACCGCAGGCGATCAGCTTGGCCAGCATGGCGTCATAGTAGGGGCTGATCTCCTGCCCTTCGCGGATGCCGCTGTCAATGCGTATCCCGGCGCCACTGGCTGGTTCCCATTTGACGATGCGCCCGGTTTGCGGGCGGTAATCGTTGGCCGGGTCTTCCGCATACAGCCGCACTTCGATGGCATGGCCATGCAACTCGACTTGTTCCTGACGGAGTGGCAACGGCTCGCCTGCGGCAACGCGCAACTGCCATGCCACCAGGTCGAGGCCAGTGACCAGTTCCGTGACCGGATGCTCGACTTGCAGCCGGGTATTCATTTCCATGAAATAGAAACTGCCGTCGGCCGCGAGCAGGAATTCCACCGTGCCTGCCCCGACATAATCCACCGACTGCGCAGCGGCAACGGCCGCCGCGCCCATGCGCGCGCGTAGCGCCGCATCCACTGCCGGCGATGGCGCTTCTTCCACCACTTTCTGATTGCGCCGCTGTACCGAGCAGTCGCGTTCGCCGAGGTGGATGACATTGCCCTGGCTATCGCCAAATACCTGCACTTCGACATGGCGCACATCGATCAGCGCCTTTTCCAGCAATACCTGGCCGTTGCCGAATGCGCCTTGCGCCTCGGCCTGCGCCTGCGCCAGCAGCAATGCGAAATCCTCCGGCGCATCTACCCGGCGCATGCCGCGCCCGCCGCCGCCCGCCGCCGCCTTGATCATCACCGGGAAACCGATCCGCCGCGCCTGCGCGAGTAGAAAACTGACATCCTGTTCGTCACCTTCGTAGCCCGGCGCGCAGGGCACGCCGGCTGCGATAACCCGAGCGCGAGCCAGGCTCTTGTTGCCCATCAGCGCTATCGCTTTGGGTGACGGCCCGATGAATGTCAGGCCGGCATTGATGCAGGCTTGGGCAAAATCCGCGTTTTCAGAAAAAAACCCGTAACCGGGATGAATCGCCTCGGCTGCGCTACGCCTTGCCGCATCAAGCAAGGCCTGGCTATTAAGATAAGACTCGGTGACCGGCGGCGGGCCAATGCGCACCGCCTCGTCAGCCGCCAGCACATGCGGCGCATCGCGGTCCGCATCGCTATACACCGCTACCGTGCGATAGCCCATGTCCCGTGCGGTGCGCATGATGCGCACGGCGATTTCGCCACGGTTGGCGATCAGTATCTTGTTAAAGGAGGCCATGGTCAGGATTTAAGTTTTTCTGGTGTTGAGCTGTGCAGCGAAGGCCAGCGCGCTGGGCGTTTTTCAACAAAGGCAAGCTGGCCTTCACGCCCTTCATCGCCCTGGTTCAATTCGGCAAACCGCTGCGCGGCAAACTCGATGATGTCGTCTTCATTCATCGATACCGTGGCATTCATGATGGCCTTGGTCACGGCGCTGGCCTGCGGGCCGCAGCGCGCAATTTGCGCGAGCAGTTGCGCCAGTTGGCGCTCGCCATCTTCGCTGCCGTGAAACAGATATTGCGCAATGCCCAGCTGAAAGGCTTCTTCCCCGCTGATGCGCTGACCGGTCAGCGCCAGGTGCCGCGCCTGCGGCAGACCGATGCGCCGCACCACATGTGGCGCAATCTGCGCCGGCGCAACCCCCAGCGTGGTTTCCGGCATGCCCAGCTTGGCGCCGGCTTCGACCAGCGTGATGTCGAGCAAACAGGCAAAACCAAATCCACCGCCAACTGCAGCGCCTTCCACATAAGCAATGGTGGTTTGCGGCAGGCGGGCCATTTTCTGAAATAGCCGACCGGCGCTGACATTGCGGTCATACACGGGGTTATGTCCGGGCACGGTTTCGGCGACTTGCGCGCGCCGCTCCTTGATATCTCCGCCGGCGCAAAAATTATGGTCCGCACCGCGCAACACCACGGTGCGGATGCCTTGCTCAGTGGCCAGATGATCGACGATGGCATTGAGTTCGGCCGCCATCTGGTTATTCATCGCGTTGCGCACCTCAGGACGGTTGAACGTCACCGTCAGGCAGCCATTCTCTTCCTTCAGCAGTAGCATTTCGCAGACAGGTAGCATGATGGATTTCACCTACATTCTGGCGACGCCAAAGGTATTCTGGCTGAGTTGGGTCTTCTCGCAGCGTACGCAGATATCCAGCAGTTCGATCAGCATATCCCGGGTTTTGCGCGGATCGATAATGCCTTCATCCCAGACTTGCGAAGTGCAATACAGGGCTTGCGAATATTTGGCGTAGTAACCGAGAATTTCTTCCCGCTGCCGGTCGAGAAATGCCTGATCCAGCGGTTTCTTACGGGCTTTCTGCTTGCCTTCATAAACAATCTGCATCACCGTGGCGGCCTGTTCGCCACCCATCACGGCCCGCTTGCTGTTGGGCCAGGTGAACAGGAAACGCGGGTCAAAAGAGCGGCCGCACATCGCATAGTTGCCCGCGCCGAAAGACGCGCCGACGATCAGGGTGATTTTCGGCACCGTGGCATTGGCGACAGCCTGGATCCACTTCGCACCATTGACGATCATGCCTTTACGCTCGGAATCCACGCAGACGATAAAGCCCGTGGTGTTTTGCAAGAATATCAGCGGCCGCTGCGCCTGGCAGCAGAGTTGAATGAATTGCGTGGCCTTGTTGGCGCCCTCGTTGGTGATCGGCCCGTTGTTGCCAAGTATGCCGCAGGGCTGGCCGCCGATTTCGGCAAAACCGCAGATGGTGTAAGGGTCATAGGCCGGCTTGAATTCCATGAATTCCGAGCCATCGGCGATGCGGGCGATGATTTCACGGCAATCATAGGACTGCTTGTAATCCACCGGCACAATGCCGCACAAGTCTTCGATGTCGTACAACGGTGGCTTGAAGGTAGCCTGCTGAGCCGTCAGCAGACGGTCATTCCAGCGCAACTGGC
The DNA here is from genome assembly GCA_049297315.1 of Rugosibacter sp. Lineage (GTDB taxonomy): Bacteria > Pseudomonadota > Gammaproteobacteria > Burkholderiales > Rhodocyclaceae > Rugosibacter. The sequence goes on along the minus strand of JBAQUE010000202.1, from coordinate 1,934 downwards.
GTACCACTTCGCGGCATAACTCAATGGCATGGGCATCATCTTCGGCGACGAATTCCGCCAGGCCTGAAACATGCGCATGCATCTCGGCGCCACCCAATTCCTCTTCACCGGCGATTTCGCCGGTGGCTGCCTTGAGCAGCGGCGGCCCGGCCAGAAAAGCCCTGGCCTGGTTGCGTACAAAAATGTTGTAGTCCGACATGCCCGGCACATAGGCGCCGCCCGCCGTCGAACTGCCATGCACCACGGTGATCTGCGGAATGCCGGCAGCCGATGCCTGCGCCTGTTTCTTGAAGCGGTTGCCGCCCTGGTTGAAACCCAGATGCTGCATCAGCAGATTGCCGCCCCCGCTTTGCATCAGCGAGATGAACGGCAGGCGCGCAATGTGCGCGATATCCTGCGCGCGATGCAGCTTGGCGTAAGTCATCGGCTGGTTGGTGCCCGCCTTGATCGCCGCATCGTTGATGTAAATCATGCAGCGCGTGCCGGCGACGTAGCCGATGCCGACGATAATGCCGGCGCCATACACCTCCTCTTCGCCATCGTCGTCATACAAACCCAGACCAGCCAGGGTAGCCAACTCGATGAATGGCGCGCCCGGATCGACGAGCAGTGCCAGGCGCTCGCGGGGCAGCAACTGGCCACGCTTGGCAAATTCATCGCGCTTGCTCGCGGAGATTTTATGTACCTGTTGTTCCAGACGCCTGACGTTTTCAATCAGCGCCAACATCTCAACGCGGTTTTTGCGAAAACCGTCGCTGTTCTTATCAATCTTGCTGTGCAGGACAGGCATAGGCGTTCTAAATTTTCTTTTTTGTTTTGCGGGACGGCGCAATGCCCATTTCCTTGGCAATCACCTGCAACATGACTTCGTTTGCGCCGCCGCCGATCGAACACAGGCGGGTATCGCGGTAGATGCGCGAAATCAGGTTATCCCACATGAAGCCCTGTCCGCCCCAGTATTGCAGGCAGGCCGTCGGCACCGTCTGCCCCAACTGGCCGACCTTGAATTTCGCCATGGAGACTTCTTTCAGCGCGTTTTCTCCGCTGACATATTTTTCCGCCGCAAAATGCAGTAGCGCCCTGGCCGCCGTCACCTCGGTCTGCAACTCGGCGAGCTTGAAATACACCACCTGGTTTTCCAGCAAGGGCTTACCGAACACCTCCCGCTCGCGGGTGTAATCAATCGTGATGGTGATGGCATCTTCGATCTGGCTCAAATATTTGGTCGCCGCGGCCAGGCGCTCTTCCTGGAATTGCTCCATCTGGTAGATGAAACCCTGGTTCTCTTCGCCGATGCGGTTGCGCACCGATACTCGCACATCATCGAAGTAAACTGGCGCAGTATCGGAACTGCGGCAGCCCAGCTTGTTGAGCGGCTTGCCGCGAGTGACGCCCTTGGCATTCAGCGGCACGATGATGATGCTCTTGTTGTGGTGCGGGCCGTTTTCCGTGCTGGTATTGCACAGCAGGCAGATCCAGTCGGCCTGGGTCGACGTGGTGATCCACATCTTGCTGCCGTTGATCACATAGTCGTCGCCATCACGGCGCGCGAAGGTCTTGATCGAGCCGACATCGGAACCCGCACCGACTTCACTGACACCAATGCAGCCGACGCTCTCGCCGGCAATCGCCGGCACCAGATATTCCTGCTTCAGTTCCTCACTGCCATGGATGGCCAGCGCGGGGGTGCACATATCGGTTTGCACGGCAATCGCCGTGGACACGCCAGAGCAGCGAATCTTGCCGATCTCCTCGGAGAACACCATCTGATAGGAATAATCCAGCGCCTGTCCGCCATAAGCTTCGGGCTTGGTAATGCCGAGGAAACCCGCCATGCCCATTTTCTTGAAAATGTCGTGCGCCGGCCAGATGCCCGCGTCTTCCCATGCATCGACATGCGGCGCAATTTCGCGGTCAATGAAACGCTTCAATGA
>JBAQUE010000201.1:0-2986 GCA_049297315.1 Rugosibacter sp. | reverse complement strand
CTGCTCATCGCCCTGTGGATGACCATCTCGGCCGCTGCCGCCCTGCTTGTCATCCCCTCCATGATCTTCCTCATCAAACCCGTGTTTGTGTTCGGCGAGAGCCTGAAGAAATCAGGCGTGCCGTTGCCAAAAGCGGCTTGATATAAAGTTTTACGACTGCTGTTCAGGGCATCCGTGTAAGAGCGGGTGCCCTTTGTCTTTCCGGGCCAGCAGATATCTACAGGCCGTATGCTCCCCGGTTGGATCATGCAGGGGATAACCAGTACTTCTGCCGGTATCATGTGCAATACTCTTCGACAGGAGCATCTCAGTGGGCGTTAATCGCCGCGAGTTTTTGCAGCGGGTCACGATGCTGAGCGGTTTTGAGGCCAGTACTGCCGGACTTCAGATGCTGGGCCTGGCGCCGCCGGTGACGGTAAACGCCTTGCCGACCTTGACCTCGGAACAGGGCGCGGGCATGCATGTGGTGGTTCTTGGCGCGGGGATCGCAGGACTTGTTGCCGCGTATCAACTTGAACGCGCCGGTTTCAAGGTGACCGTACTGGAGGCGCGTTCCCGGATTGGGGGGTGCAACTGGAGCTTGCGCCCTGGAGACAAGGTCCAGATGCATGGCGAAGCGGAACAGGTGGCCGATTTTTCCGCAGGCCTGTATCTGAATGCCGGGCCTTCGCGGATTCCCAGCCATCATCAGGGCGTCGTGGACTATTGCCGGATTCTGGGCGTTCCGCTGGAGGTGATGGTCAATGCCAACAGAAATGCTTTGGTGAGCTTGCAGGATGCAGGCAGCTCATCCATGCAGCTGCGCCAGGCGATTAACGACACGCGTGGGCGTCTTGCAGAGCTCCTGGGTACAGCGGTCAATCGAGGTGCGTTGGACGCTGAATTAACGGATGAAAACAAGGCAAGGTTGCGCCATTTTCTGCGCGTGTATGGCGATCTCGCGGATGACATGACATTCCAGGGCAGCGCGCGCTCTGTAGGGGATGGCCGGAAAAAGTCGGCGCTGACGCTACGGCGGATTTTGACCAATGACGTGCTTAAGGCGACCGTATATGAGGAAATTCTCGGCATGCAGGCAACGATGTTGCAACCTGTTGGCGGCATGGACCAACTGCCGGCGGCTTTTCGCCGCGCCATCGTCAGCCCGATCATTATGGAGGCCGATGTCCAGGAAGTGATTACTGTAAACGCCAAGGCGCAGGTGACTTACCTTGACCGCAGCCAAGCGATTGAGCGGCTTGCCGCCGATTATGCAATCATCACGATTCCCCTGCCGGTCCTGGCGACAATACGCAATGATTTCAGCAGCGATGTAAAGCATGCGATCGCCAGCGTGACTTACGATCATGCCAATAAGACGGCTTTTGAGGCCCCCCGTTTCTGGGAGCGCCAGCAGATTTATGGTGGCATTTCGTTTGCGGGTGGCGAGACATCTTTGGTCTGGTATCCCAGCCAGGGCTTTCATGAGCCGATGGGAGTGCTCGTCACCTGTTACAACAGCGATGCGCAGGGCGCCCGGTTCGCCCAACGCCCGGTTGCTGAGCAGCTGACCATGTCGCGGGATGCTGTCGAAAGGCTGCATCCGGGCCATGGCGTGGCGCTTGCCCGGGGCGTCGCCATCAACTGGAAAAAAATACCTTATAGCCTGGGCGCCTGGCCGATTTCATATCCAGAAGGCAAGCCGAGCAATACGATTGAGGATGCAACCTATCGCCTGCTTAAACAACCGCATGGCCGGGTTTATTTTGCGGGGGCGTATTTGAGCGAATTACCGACTTGGCAGGAGGGTGCGGTAATGTCCGCGCACCATGTCGTAAATGCGCTGGCTACCCGCGTCAGCCACAGCTAACAGCAAGAAGTCAGGCGCGTACCTCGCCATCGCCAAGCACGATCCATTTTTGCGAGGTGAGCCCTTCCAGGCCCACCGGGCCGCGGGCGTGGAACTTGTCGGTGGAAATGCCGATTTCCGCACCCAGGCCGTATTCAAAGCCATCGGCAAAACGCGTCGAGGCATTCACCATGACCGAGGCCGAGTCGACTTCGCGCAGGAAGCGCATGGCATGGCTGTAGTTTTCGGTGACGATGGCTTCGGTATGGTGCGATGAGTATTGGCCGATGTGCGCGATGGCTTCATCCAGCCCGGCCACGACCTTGCACGAAATGATGGGCGCCAGGAATTCGGTTGCATAGTCTTCTTCGGTGGCGGCTTGTGCCTGCGACACGAGTTTTTGGGTTGCGGCGCAGCCACGGATGACGACGCCCTGGGCGGTCAGCATCGCCGCGATGGCCGGCAACTGGCTGGCGGCGATGGCGTGCGCGATGAGCAGCGATTCTGCCGTGTTGCAGGTGCCATAACGCTGGGTTTTGGAATTCTCCACGATGGCCAGCGCCTTGACTGCATCGGCGGCGTCATCGACATACACATGGCAGTTGCCGTCCAGGTGCTTGATGACTGGCACGCGAGCTTCACGGCTGATGCGTTCGATCAATCCCTTGCCGCCACGCGGCACGATGACGTCGACATATTCAGGCATGGTGATCAGGTGGCCAACCGCTTCGCGGTCAGTCGTTGCGATGACCTGCACGGCGGTTGGCGGCAGGCCAGTGGCGACCAGTCCGCTACGCACGCAGGCGGCAATCGCCTGGTTGCTGTTGAGCGCTTCCTTGCCACCACGCAAGATCGCGGCGTTGCCCGACTTCAGACATAGCGCGGCGGCGTCCGCGGTGACATTCGGCCGCGCTTCGTAAATGATGCCGACGACGCCCAGCGGCACGCGCATCTTGCCGACCTGGATGCCTGACGGGCGGCGCTTCATGTCCGTGATTTCACCCACCGGATCGGGCAGGGCGGCAACCTGTTCCAGCCCCTGCGCCATGGCTTCGATGCCTTTTTCGGTGAGTGTCAGGCGATCGATCATCGCGGCGTCCAGACCATCCGCCTGCGCGGCGGCGATGTCGGCGGCATTGGCCGCGAGCAGTTCGGCGC
>JBAQUE010000200.1:0-24668 GCA_049297315.1 Rugosibacter sp. | reverse complement strand
CTTAACCAGCTTGGCGACTCCCCAACATCAGTGGGACATCTCGCCGCAAGATAAAAAGCTGCGTGCGGATGCCGAAAGGACGCGCATTGTCAGGGTTTTCGGGTGTCCTGTCAAATTTATTGAAGCGGATGATGGTCTACGCCGCTGGCGACAAACCCCTGCATGCCTGTCGGCAGCCGGGCGTGCGCGGCATAAGCCGTTGCCGCGCCTGCGAATTCCACGAAACAGCAGGCGCCGGAGCCGCTCATGCGGGGATCGCCCCACTGCGCCAACCATGCCAGATGACGGGCGACCTCGGGATACAGCGCGCAGGCCACCGGCTGCAAATCATTGTGGCCGAAACCGGGGCGCCAATCGGCAGCGGCAATCGGCGGGGCATCGCGGCGCAAATCGGCGGCGGCAAAAATCTGCGCTGTCGGCACGGCGACGGGCGGCGTCAGCACCAGATACCAGGCCGGGGGCGGCGCGACATCGGTGAATTGCTCGCCGATGCCCTCGGCAAAGGCGCTGTGGCCGTGGATGAAAATCGGCACATCCGCGCCCAGCGTGAGGCCTATGCGCTGCAACTGTCGCCGGTCCAGCCCGGTGCGCCACAAATGGTTGAGGGCGATCAGCGTGGTCGCCGCATCCGAGCTGCCACCGCCGAGACCGCCGCCCAGCGGCAGGCGCTTTTCGAGATGCAGCGTGACACCCGATGCAGCGGTTCCGACACTGGCGGCGGCGCGCAAGGCCTCGGCGGCGCGCACGACCAGGTTGTTTTCCGGCGCGACGCCGGGCAAGGCGGTGGCCAACACGATGCGGCCGTCATGGCGTGGTTCGCAGCGCAGTGTGTCGCCATGATCCAGAAAGCGAAATACGGTTTGCAGCAGGTGATAGCCGTCGGCGCGGCGGCCGGTCACATGCAGGAACAGGTTGAGCTTGGCAGGCGCCGGCCACTCGCGCGCCCAATCATTCAGGTCATTCACTGTTTGAATCCGACCGCAGGAAGTGCAGAGCCGTCCCTGGACCGGCATCCCAGTCATCGACGATCAGCTTGAGTTCGACATCGCCCCGGCTGATCGTGGCCACGCGCAAAAGTCTTGAGTCCGCTTTTGGACGGCGCTGGTGGAGCGGCGAGGTATCGCTGATTTCGATGCGCCAGCCATCCACGACGCCGCTCAGCTCGGGCCGCGCGCCGCGCAGCCAGTCGGCCAGCGCGTCCAGCGGCAGGGGCGCGCCGAAGACACGCTGCGCCAGTTCGGGCAGGCTGTCGGCCACGACGGGTGGCTGGTTGGGCCGCGTCAGCCGCGCTGAATCCGTATCGCGCGTGATTTCGGCCACGCCCGAGCCAAGCGGCGACATGAACAGCACCGTGTCGCCAGCCGCCGTATGTTGCCAGCGGAAGCGCAGATGGTCGCTGCGTTTTTCCTGGCGCAGGGCAATCCGCCCTGTGGCGATGAACGCTTCCAGCGGCGGCCCCAGGACAATGGGCTGCGTGGCCGGCTGCGCGCCATCAGTGGCCGCCGGGAATTGCGCACAGCCAGCCAGGGACAATGCAATCAAAACAAGCCACCACTGCCGCATCATCCACAGCGCAGCGGGCAGGGTTAAATCCTGCCCCTTCTTGCCGTGCAGGCGCCTCATCAGGGCGCGAAGCGCTTGATGGTCGCCGTCAGCGCCGCGTTGTCAGGGTTGGCTTTTTCCGCTTCGCGCCAGAGCTTCAGCGCATCGTCATGGCGTCCCATGGACCACATTACTTCGCCCGCATGCGCGGCGATCTCGGCATCGGCCTTGATGGCATAGGCCTTCTGCAACAGCGCCAGCGCTTCTTCCGCCTTGCCCTGACGGAACAGCGCCCAGCCCTTGCTGTCGAGAATGAAAGGGTCGCCGGGCGCCAGCGCCAGCGCTTTGTCGAGCAATTGCACTGCTTCGTCCAGGCGCACATTGCGGTCGGCCAGCGAATAGCCCAGCGCGTTGTAGGCCTGGGCAGAATCCGGCTTGAGCTTGATCAGGTGGCGCAAGTGCCGCTCCATGACATCGACGTAGTCCAGCTTTTCCGCGGCGAGCGCGGTTTCATACAGCAGCTCCGGCTCGTCCGGCTGCGTTTCCAGCGCGGTCTTGAGCAAGGCGTAGGATTCGGCATGGTGCCCGGCCTCGCGCAGCAGTTGCGCTTCGGCAATCAGCAGGCGGTTGTCCTTGGGCGCAGCGACACGGGCAATCGAAAGTTGCTCGCGCGCCTCATCCAGCTTGTTTTGCTGCGCCAGCATCTGCGCCGCGCGGACATGCGCCGGCACCAGCTGTTCGCCTGCCGCCACCGCGCGATACCAGTCCAGCGCTTCATCGCTGCGCCCGGCCTGCTCGGCAATCTGGCCCAGGTAGTAACGCGCCGTATCCAGCTCGCCGCGCCCGAGGGCGATGAAGTGCTTGAGTTGCCGTTCGGCCTCGGCCACGTCATTCAATTGCAAGGAGAGAATGCCGACAGCAAACAGGACATCCGGATTATCCGGGCTGGCCTTGAGCAGTTTCTGGAATTCGCTACGCGCTTCGTCGTAACGCTTTTCCGCGACCAGGACACGCGCATATCCCAGCCGCACGTCATTGGATTGGGGATGGGCGGCCAGAAAACCTTGCAGATAATCCAGCTGCGCCGCAGCGTTTGGCAGCAGGCTGGCCTTGAGCAGGGCCGCCAGTTCAGAATCCGGACGCAAGGCCAGCGCCTTGTCGGTTTCTGCCATCGCACCTGCCGCATCCTTCACGCTGAATGCCGCCTGGGCGCGCACCAGATGCGCTTCGAGCAAATTCGGATAGGGTGCGGTGAGCTGGTCGAACAAACGCCGGACAGCCTCCTTGTCGGGATAAGCGGCGAAAGCGCGCATCTGCTGGAATAACAGTTCACCCGTGCGCGGCCCGGCGTTGGCGAGATCGCGCGCCATGTTGCCGGCCAGCTCATCGATGTGTCCGCTGGCCAGCAGCAGGGTGGCCAGCATCTGCTGCGCTTCCTTGGACTCTGGCTCCAGTTGTATCCAGATTCTGGTCGCATCCAGCGCCGTTTTGTACTGCCGGGCATACACGGCGATTTCGGTGGCGCGGCGCACGATGCGCGGGTCGCGGGTGTTTTTCGCCAGGTCGAAATACACGTCGGCGGCAATGACCGTCTGGCCGCGCTGGCCGGCAATTTCAGCGAGCAGGAATTCATAGAGGATTTTCGCCGTCAGTTCCTGCCTGGGCAGGCGGTCATCATTCACGGCCGGCTCTGCCGTACTGTCTGACGTTGGCGGCGTTGCCGCAGCTGGCGGTTGCGCCAGCGCGCAACCGCCAGCAAAACTACTCGCAAAAAGCAAGGACACAAGCATCCAGCGGACTGGGAACTGACGAACAGGATTCATGGGCAGGGTACCGGGATAAAACCGTCGCATACAATGTCATGATGTTATCAGCTTCGCTCCATTTACCGCATGCCTGAACTGCCTGAAGTCGAAGTCACCCGGCGCGGCATCGCGCCCGCGCTGCTGGGTCGCCGTCTCACCAGCGCCGACTTTCGCGTGCCGGCGCTGCGTTATCCGCTGCCCCATGCGCAGCGCGCCGGCTTCGTCGGCCAGCGCTTGCTAGCCATCACGCGGCGTGGCAAGTATCTGCTGCTGGATTTCGGCAGCGGCCATCTGCTTATCCATCTGGGCATGTCGGGCAGCCTGCGACTGGTGCCTGCCCGAACGGCGCCACAAAAGCACGATCACGTCGACCTGGAGTTCGGCGATACCGCCCTGCGCCTGCGCGACCCGCGCCGCTTTGGCGCCATTCTGTGGCTGGAGGGCGATGCGCTGACGCATCCGCTGCTGACGTCGCTGGGCATCGAACCGCTGGATGAAGCCTTCGATGCAAAGTGGCTAAAGCGCGAACTGGCTGGCCTCAAGGCCGCGATCAAACCGGTGCTGATGGATAGCCACCGCATCGTCGGCATCGGCAACATTTATGCGACGGAAAGCCTGTTTCGCGCGGGCATCAACCCACGCACGGCAGCGGGGAAAATCTCTCTGGAGCGGCTGGAACGGCTGGCGCCGGTCATCAAGGCGACATTGCATGCCGCGATCGACGCCGGCGGCAGCAGCCTGCGCGACTTCATCCATTCCGACGGCGGCTCGGGCTATTTTCAGCAGCAGTATTTCGCCTATGGCCGCACCGGCCAAGCCTGCCGCATTTGCGGCCAGGCAATCAAGGAAATCAGGCAGGCGCAGCGCACGACGTTTTACTGCACGCGTTGCCAGCGATAAATCATTTCGCGGTCAGGCGCAAAAATTTCGCCATCAGCGCATCTTTCGACTCCACGTTATCCGCATCGTTGGGGATGCAATCCACCGGACAGACTTCGCGGCATTGCGGCGTGTCGAAATGGCCAACGCATTCGGTGCATTTGTCCGGATCGATGACATAGATTTCATCGCCCTGCGAAATCGCGTTGTTGGGACACTCCGGCTCGCACACGTCGCAGTTGATGCATTCGTCGGTAATCTTCAAAGACATGGCTTTCCTGGTTACTCCTTGACTATTTTCTTGCTGCGGCTTTTTCAGCCAGCCGGGCCAGCACCTGGGGCTGGGCAAACTTGGATACATCGCCACCGAGCAGCGCGATTTCGCGCACCATGGTGGCGGAAATGAACATGTACTGCTCGCCCGGCGTGAGGAACACGGTTTCCACATCCGGATAAAGGTTGCGGTTCATGCCCGCCATCTGGAATTCATAATCAAAATCGGATACAGCGCGCAGACCGCGCACTACAACGGTCGCTTGATGCTCATGCACAAAATTCATCAGCAAGGTATCGAAACCGTGCACCTCGACATTCGGCAAACCACCCAATATTTCGCGCGCGATGTCGACACGTTCGGCCAATGAAAACAGGGGCCGCTTGTTATGGCTGGCAGCAACGCCGATGATGACCCGGCCAAACAGGCGCGCGGCGCGGCGCACCAGGTCTTCATGCCCCCGCGTGAAGGGGTCGAATGTTCCCGGATAAACGGCGATATTGTCACTCATGTCCTATCGGCTCCAGCAGATGAAAGAAAACCTGGCCCGCACGCCCCTGCTTGGCGACCGACCAGCGGCCAAGCTGTGTCAACGGCGCTTCGGCTTCAACATACAAACGCGCGCCAGGTGCGGCCAGTTCAGCCAATCGTGGCGCGATGCGCGGCAACCAGCCCTGGCCATACGGCGGATCGAGAAACACCAGATCAAAGAGCCTGTCGGTTGGGGGGGCGAATTCTAGCGCATCGCGGCAAACCAGATGGAGGCGCGGGCAGGCGAAGACATCGGCATTCTTTTTCAGCGTCTTGAATACCTGGCGCGACGGCTCGACGAGGACAACATAATCCGCCCCGCGAGAAGCCGCTTCGAAACCCAGCACGCCGCTGCCGGCGAACAGGTCGAGACAGCTCAAGCCATGCAGGTCCTGCCCCAGCCAGTTGAACAAGGTTTCACGCACGCGATCCGGCGTCGGCCGCAGGCCGGGCGCATCGGTCACTTGCAGCAAGCGGCTGCGCCACTCGCCGCCGGTGATGCGGATTCGGCTCATGCGTTAAAACTGCCTCAATCAGCCGCCACGACCACCGTGACCAGATGGCCGGCCGGCACATGACGGGCGAATGCGGCGCGCACTTGCGCGGCGGTTACCGCATTCACCTTGGCCGGAAAATCGTCGAGATAGGTCAGCGGCAGGCCATAAAAACCGATCACGGATACCTGGCCAAGCAATTTGGCGTTGCTATCCAGGCGCAATGCCAGCCCGTCGACCAGATTTTTCTTCGCCGCCGCCAATTCCTTGGCCGTCGGGCCATCGGCGATGAAACCGGTGAGCACGTCATTGACGACCTTCAACGCATCATTCACCTGCGCACGCTTGGTCTGCAGGCCGATCTCGAAGGGGCCGGCCAGTTGGCGCGGGGCGAAATAGGAATACACGCTGTAGGCATAACCGCGTTTTTCGCGCACTTCCTGCATCAGGCGTGAGGCAAAGCCGCCGCCGCCCAAGCTGTAGTTGCCGACCAGCAGCGGGAAAAAATCCGCATCGCCACGCTGGATGGCGGGCAAGCCGATAAATACATGGCTTTGCGCGGCGGGATGGGGAAGCTTGATGGTCTGCCGTGGCGGCAGCTTGACGGCAGGCAGTGGCGCTGGTTCGCCGCCCGCAGGCAGGCCTTGCGTCAGGCGCTCGGCAATCGCTTCGGCTTCGCCGCGCGATACATCGCCGATGATGGAAATCGCCGCATTTTTCGCCGCATAGTGTTGCTGGTAAAAGCTGGCCACATCATCGCGCGTGATCGCGGCAACGCTTTCCATCGTCGCGCTCAGGCCATAGGGATGATCGGGATAGATCGCCGCCGCAAACCGCTTGGCGGCGATGGCCTCCGGCTGCGTATCGGCCTCGCGGAGGGCGGCGATGCTGCGCGTCTTTTCGCGCTCGAGCACGGCTTGCGGAAAAGTCGGCGCTGACAATACGGCGTGCAGCAGCGCCAGCGCGGCGTCACGCTCCGTTTTTGACGACAGGGTGCGCAAGCTCACGCTGGCGCGGTCGCTATCAGCGCCGCCACCGAGTTGGGCGCCAATATCCACCAGCCGTCCGGCGATTTTTTCCTCGTCCATATCGGCGGCGCCCGCTTCCAGCAGGCCGCGCGTGAGGCCGGGCAAGCCTGCCTTGCCTGGTGGCGTATATAAGTCGCCCGCCGCAAAATCGAGCTGCACATCAAGAATCGGCAACTGGCGTGCTGCGACAAAATAGACGCGGGCGCCGGAAGCGGTTTTCCAGTGTTCGATCTTCACGCCTGCGGCGGCCAGCGTGGACAAGCATATCAATGCCAGGAAAGCAGCGATATTTTTCATTGGTTGAATATTCATTGCGATATGTTTTTCAAGGTTCAGTGATGCGTGGTCGGCATCGGTTTTTGTTGATCTGGCTGTGTAATCGGCTGCGGATCAAGCACGGCGATGGTCAGCGTGTCGTCGCTGAAATACTTTTTGGCCACGGCCTGCACTTCCTCCGCCGTCACGCTTTTGAGTTTTTCCAGCATCAGGTCGATGTCCTGCCAGGGCAGGCCGACCGCTTCGATGCCGCCGATTTCCATGGCTTGCGCCATCAGCGAATCACGCTTGTAGGTTTGTGCGGCGATTAGTTGCGTCTTCACACGCGTCAGTTCTTCGGCCGAGATGCCGTTGTCCTGGATTTTCGTGATCTCGCTGCGCAGGGCGGTTTCCAGTTCGGCGATGGTCTTGCCTTCGGCGGGCTGGCCGTCCAGCGTGAAAGTCGCTTCGCCGCGTACGGTGCCGTCATAACCCGCCCCCGCCGACTGGGCGATGTGGGCAGTGCGCACCAGATTTTTCGCCAGGCGCGACGCATCATGCCCGTCAAGCACAGCGGCCAGCACTTCCAGCGCGTAAGGTTCGCGGTCTTTCTGCGCATCACGCAGGCGGGGCATCTTCCACAGCATCGCGATGTAAGGCAGCTTGGCTGGCGCCTTGACGGTCACCCGACGGATGCCTTGCTGCGGCGGCTCGTTCTGCGGTTTGCGTTCGGGCAGGGCATGGGGCTTGTTCACACCGTAATATTTTTGCGCCAGGCGGAATACTTCGCGATGATCGACATCACCGGCGATGACGACAAAGGCATTGTTCGGCGCATACCACTGGGTGTACCAATGATGCGCATCCCGCCAGGTCAGGTGTTCCAGATCGTCCATCCAGCCGATGACGGGGCGGCGATACGGATGCGCCTGAAAGGCGGCCGCACGCGCCGTTTCATACACCAGCGACTGCGGGTTGTCATCCGTGCGCAAACGGCGTTCTTCCATCACCACCTTGATTTCCGAGGCAAACTCTTTGGCATTGAAGCTCAGGTTCGCCATGCGGTCGGCTTCGAGTTGCATCATTTCCGGCAACGCGCCCTTGGGCACGATCTGGAAATAGGCCGTGTAATCATAGGTAGTGAATGCGTTGTCGCGGCCGCCTGCTTCCGCCACACGCTTGTTGAATTCGCCAGACTTCAATTTCCTGGTGCCCTTGAACATCAGATGCTCCAGCGCATGCGCGACGCCTGATGTGCCGTCTTTTTCGTCCATGCTGCCCGCACGGTACCAAACCATATGCACCACCGTCGGCGCGCGATGGTCTTCCTTGACGATGACGTGCAGGCCATTCGGCAGCGTCGTCTCGAAAGTGGCCTCAGTGGAATTGGCAAAAGCCGGCGCTGGCAATACGGCGATGAATAGCAGGATATAGGCAGCAAACGCAACAAACCGTGGTTTCATGGTGAATGATGAATGATGGATGGTGGATACGGAAGAGCCAGAGATAATTGGAGGGCTGTTAAAATTCAGCAAGCACAACATCTTAGCGCCTTCAACTCTGACAGCCCATCCCGATGTTTAGTTTCCTCAAGAAAAAAGATCCGCTTACGCCATCTGTCCCCGACGTTTCGCAGGCGGAAAGTCCACCACCGGCATGGCGCGACCGCCTCAAGGCCGGGCTGGCGCGCACCCGCGCCGTTCTGACCACGCCACTCGGCGAATTGTTCAGCCGCAGCCGGATCGACGATGAACTGCTCGACGATCTGGAAACCACGCTGCTGATGGCCGATTGCGGTGTCGATGCGACGCAGTGGCTACTGGATGAACTCAAGGCCGCGGTCAAGAAACAAAAACTGGAAACGCCGCCGCAGCTGCGCGAAGTGCTGGCCGCACGGCTGACGACATTGCTTGCCCCGCTGGAACAGCCGCTGGACGTTTCTGCGCACAAGCCCTTCATCGTGATGATCGCCGGCGTGAATGGCGCGGGCAAAACCACCTCCATCGGCAAGCTGGCGAAATACTTTCAAAGCCAGGGCAAGAGCGTCCTGCTGGCCGCCGGTGACACCTTCCGCGCCGCGGCGCGCGAGCAGCTCACCGCCTGGGGCGAGCGCAATGGCGTCAGCGTCATCGCCCAGGCATCCGGCGATCCGGCCGCCGTTGTGTTCGACGCCATCAGCGCCGCACGTGCGCGCAACATCGATGTCGTGCTGGCGGACACCGCCGGCCGCCTGCCCACGCAATTGCACCTGATGGAAGAAATCGCCAAAGTGCGCCGCGTGATCCAGAAAGCCGACGCCAGCGGGCCGCATGAAGTGCTGCTGGTGCTCGACGCCGGCATCGGCCAGAACGCCGTACAGCAGGTCAAGGCTTTCGACAAGGCCATCCAGGTCAGCGGCTTGGTGCTCACCAAGCTCGATGGCACGGCCAAGGGCGGCGTGCTCGCCGCGATCGCCCGCCAATGCCCCAAGCCGGTACGCTTCATCGGCGTGGGCGAGGGCATTGATGACTTGCAGCCGTTCCGGGTGAATGAGTTTGTCGAGGCGCTCTTGATGGAATCGAAAGACGGCGCGCAATAACGTAAACCGATAGCGTAAAAATAATCCGCCCGGGCGATCAACCGCCTGCAGCAGCCGGGCCGAACACGGCCAGCAGCGTCAGGTCTTTCTCGATATCAAAGAAGGAATGTTCGGTTGTCGCGCTGACAAACAGCACCATGCCCGGCCGCACTTCATGCGCTTTCCCATCCATGCGCAGCCGGGCCAATCCTGCGAGGACAATGTAAATCTCGTCTTCCAGATGCGGTGCCTGCATATCCCGCGAGCCGGCCGGCAGGTGGTACATCGCGCAAGACATCTGCGATCCGCGCAGGAACTCCATGAACTGCGGTTCTGCCCCATCAACCTTTCTTTGTAACTCAGCCAGGTCGAATATTTTCCAAGGATGTGCGGACATGAAATACCTTCCCTTATGTTCAGTCAAACATTCCCGCTAGCGCAGGGGTTCCTGGTAGCGGTCACGGTAGAAAAACAGCGCAATCAGCGTAATCACGGCGCAGGCCATCACATAGTAAGCAATCGAGTGCGCATCACCGGTTTCGTTGATCAGCCATTGCGCTGCCATCGGGGCCGTGCCGCCAAAAGCCGCCGCGCTGATGTTGTAGGACAGCGCCATGCCGGAATAGCGCACCCGCGTCGGAAAGGCCTCGACAAGCAGCGCCATGACGGGCGCCGTATTGATGCTCACCAGCAACGCAAAGAAGAAATGGCCAAGCACAATCGAGGTGAAATCCCCGGCAAGCAGCAAGTTGAAAATCGGATAGGTAAAAATCAAAAATCCGATGGCAGAAAAGGCCATCACCTTGCGCCGCCCGACGTGGTCTGACACCCAGGCAGACAAAGGCACGACCACCAGCAGGATAACCATCACCATGGTATTGAGCCAAAGCGCTTCGGTCTTGCTGCGGTTCAGGATTTTTTCAGTAAAGGTAATGAAGTACGCCGACACCAGATAAAATGGCATGGTCACCGTAATATAAATACCGATGGTTTGCAGCACAGCCTTCCATTCATTCCGCAACACATCGCGCATCGGTGTTTTGGAAAGCATGTCATTTTTTTTGGCTTCTTCATACACCGGGCTTTCGTCGGTATGGTTACGGATGTACAAACCGATAAAACCAATCGGCACGCCCAGCAGGAAGGGAATCCGCCAGCCCCAGCTTTCAAATTGTGCTGCCGAAAGCAAAACCTGCATCGACATCACCACCAAAGAACCCAGCAGAAAGCCAACCGCAAGGCTGGCCAAAGATGTACTGCCGACCAGGCCACGGCGGGAGGGTGGTGAGTGTTCGACAAGGAAGATGACCGTTCCGGAAAACGCACCGCCGAGAGACAGGCCTTGCATGATGCGCAACATGACCAGCAGCAACGGGGCGAGGATGCCAACCTGCTCATAAGTGGGCAGCAGGCCGATGCAACCCGTCGGAAATGCCATCAAAAAAATCGAGGCCACCAGCGCGGTGCGCCGTCCGAACTTATCGCCCACCATGCCAAACAATATGCCGCCAAAGGGCCGCGCGACGAATCCCACCGCAAAAATGCCCAGCGTCGCCAGCAAGTGCACCGCATCATTCCCTGCCGGGAAAAACAGCTTGCTGATCAGCGTAACCATGTAAGCATATAGCGCATAGTCATACCATTCCAGGCCGTTGCCAATCATCCCGGCAAGCAAAACTTTTCTCATGCAGGTAGCCCCTCCTTAACTCTCATTATTTTTCCGTCAGTTCTGTCCATGCAGAAATGGGATTTTATCGTTGCATACCCGCAAATGGCCATGGGGCATGCCTTTGGACCCGGCGCAAGATAGCACAAGTTTCTTTTGGAATAACTTCCAAAGACGGCCTTGCGGCCACTTTGGTGCAAAGACCAGATTGCGCGCACTTGGCTAGTGCGCTGGTGCTGACTCAGAACTCAACTTCAAGCTCTTCGATATCCACCGGCTCAAGCTTTGCAGCAGCAATCCATTCCTGCATTTCGGGCATGGCCATCACCGTCTGGCAATAGGCAGCGCAAACGGGATCCAGTTCGACGTTGTAAGTCAGAAAACGCGTGGCCACTGGCGCATACATGGCGTCAGCCATGCTGCGCTTTCCGCCAAATAGCCAGGGGCCACCGTACTGCGTAATGCATTCACGCCAGATTTCAGTGATGCGCTCGATATCACCCTTGGCGCGCGACCAGACCGTGAAGTTCTTTATCCTTGCATTCAGGTTCATCGGCAATGCCGACCTCAGGGCGGAAAACCCCGAGTGCATTTCGCCGCAAATCGAACGGCAATGCGCACGCGCCGCCTGATCAGCAGGCAACAAACCGGCTTTGGGCTTGATCTCGTGCAGATATTCAGCGATGGCCAACGTATCCCAGACGGAAATGCCGTCATGTTCCAGACGCGGCACGAGAACCGAGGGTGAGAGCAGCAACAACTCGGCCCTGACCGACGCATCGTCAGTCGCCACAAGTTTCTCGGTAAACGGCAGGCCGGCAAAGCGCACCAGCAGCCAGCCCCGCAGCGACCATGAAGAATAATTTTTACTGCTGAGTGTGAGACTTGCCTTGGCCTTGGTCATGGGGAAACTCCGGTATCCTGGGAAAACAACCCCCCGCTTAATATCAGCGGGTATCGGGTTAAAGCATAACACTTCTTCTACGTGGTATCGTTGCAACTCAAAGCAAAGCGCGTACCATGGAGTTCGCCGAGAGAGCGCATTGCATGCACATATCTTGCTTGTTGTTTCAGCAAGCCCCCAATCTGGAAGGATTCATACAATGACCGCCTTAGCCGCGCCCCACTACCAGATGTACCAGGCTTTTTCTGACGCCGGCTATCCTGCGCGCACCACTGCCCGTGCGCTGATCCCCTGGCTGCATCAGGCCATGTCATGGATGCCGGACAACTACGCTGTGCGCAAGGCGGCCGCCATCTGCGAAGCCGTCGCTTTGGCTGGCTTGACCCACGAGCGGCCGAGCTTCGGCATCGAGGCTATTGAAGTGGACGGACGCAAGATTGCCGTGCGCGAGGAAGCCTTTGCTACAACCCCCTTCGCCACTTTGCTGCACTTCCGCAAGGATATGCCCAACCCCGGCCCCAAAGTGTTGCTGGTCGCCCCCATTTCCGGCCACTTTGCCACGCTGCTGGCGGGTACCGCGCGCACCCTGCTCCAGCATCACGACGTCTACATCACCGACTGGCACAACATCCGCGACGTGCCGTTGAGCGCGGGCGCTTTCGACATGGATGCCTTCATCGACCACCTGATCGACTTCATCAACAAGCTGGGGCCGGAAACCCATCTGGTGTCGGTTTGCCAGCCCACCGTCGGCACGCTCGCGGCTGTCGCCGTGATGGCCGCGGCACAAAGCCCCAACCAGCCACGCAGCATGACGCTGATGGCCGGCCCGATTGACTGCCGCATCAACCCCAGCGTGGTCAACAAGCTGGCGACCGAGAAGCCCATTGAATGGTTTGAAGAGAACTTGATCGGTCTCGTGCCCTTGCGCTACAAAGGCGCTTCGCGCCGCGTGTATCCCGGCTATATGCAAATATCCGCGTTCATGAGCATGAATGCCGGGCGACACATGGATTCGTTCCGCAACATGTTTTTCAGCCGCGTGGATGGCGACCATGCGAAGGCCGATAGCGTGCGTGATTTTTATGCAGAATACTTGGCGATGATGGACATGTCGGCCGAGTTCTATCTCGAAACCGTGCGCCGCGTCTTTCAGGAACATGCGCTGCCGCTGGGCAAATTCACCTACCGCGGCCAGCCGGTCAACCCTGCGGCCATCCGCCGCACATCCCTCTTCACCATAGAGGGCGAGAGGGATGACATCTGCTCCATCGGCCAGACCTTGTCGGCGCACGACCTGTGCAGCAAGCTCGCGCCCTACCGCAAGCAGCATCACCTGCAACCGGGCGCCGGCCATTATGGCGTGTTCAACGGCAAGCGCTGGGAGCGGCAGATTTACCCGCGCGTGCGGGCTTTCATCCACGACTTCGACGAATAAGCCATAAAAGTCGGCGCTGGTGATACGGCGGTTTGCGTAAAATGGCGTGGCCATGCAAGACCGCCCCGCCTCCCAATAAGCAAGACATGATCCGCTTTGACCGCGTCGCCAAACGCTATCCGCCTGGCATTGATGCCTTGTCCGCACTCAGCTTCGAAGTGGCAGCGGGCGAGATGCTGGTGGTCAGCGGCCATTCGGGCGCAGGCAAATCCACGCTGCTGAAGCTCATCGCGGCCATCGAGAAGCCCACTGCGGGTGCGGTGCTGGTCGGCGGGCAGAATGTTGGCGGGCTGCCGCGCTCGGCGTTGCCCTATCTGCGCCGCCGCATAGGGCTGGTGCTGCAAGACCAGAAACTGCTTTTCGATCGCTCGGTATTTGACAACGTGATGTTGCCGCTGTCCATCACCGGCTTCCCGCCCAGGGAAGCGGCGCAACGCGTGCGCGCCGCGCTGGATAAGGTAGGCCTGGCGGCGCGCGAAAAAGCGCTGCCGCTTGCGCTCTCGGGTGGCGAACAGCAGCGCCTGGCCATCGCCCGCGCCGTGGTCAGCCGCCCTGCGCTGCTGCTCGCCGATGAACCGACGGCCCACCTGGATCGTGACACGGCAAACGACGTGGCGCGGATATTCCACGAGTTCCACCGCGCCGGCGTCACGGTGCTGGTGGCCACCTATGACAGCGTCTTGTTTTCAGCGGCGCGGGTGCTGCATCTGGACCACGGGCGTCTGCAATCATGAGCAGTTCGCCATGCTGATCTGGCTGGCCCAGCACGGACACGCCGCACGGCTTGCCCTGCGGCGCCTGACGAAAGCGCCGGTAAACACCCTGCTCTCGCTGTTTGCCATCGGTGTCGCGCTAGCATTGCCTACCGGTGGCCATCTGTTGCTGGACAATGCACGGCAACTGGCCGGAACAGCCTCGGCCACACCACAGATTTCGATCTTCCTGGCTGTCGATGCGGGGCGTGATGCGGCCGATGAAATCAGCGTACGGCTGAAAAATCATGCCGCCGTGAAACAACAAAAATTTCTGCCGCGCGAGGAAACCCTGCAACGCATGAAGGCCAGTAGCGGGCTGCGCGATGTCATTGAGGCGTTGTCCAGCAACCCCTTCCCCGATGCCTTCGTCGTCACCGCTGCGGATGACCGGATCGAAACACTGGAGCCACTCGTCGCCGAATTCCGTGCATGGCCCAAAGTGGGAAACGTCCACTTGGATTCCGCCTGGGTGAGGCGGCTTGATGCGTTACTCACGCTGGGCCACAACGCCGTCATTTTGCTCGGCGCCCTCTTGGCAGGTGGCCTGATCGCCATGACCTTCAACATCATCCGCCTGCAAGTCCTGACCCACCACGCGGAAATCGAGGTCAGCCAGTTGCTCGGCGCAACCGACGGTTTCATCCGCCGACCTTTTTTGTATTATGGGGCCTTGCTGGGTCTGGGTAGCGGCATTGCGGCATGGTGCCTGGTCAATGCGGCAGCCTGGTGGCTGCGCCTGCCTTTGGGCGGCTTGTTGCAACTCTACGACCTCAGCTTTACCCTGCAAGCCTTGGGCATACGTGATTCGGCGCTACTGCTTGTCTGTGCCACCGGTTTGGGCTGGTTAGGCGCACTGCTTTCATTGACACAGCATTTGCGTCAGGCATAGGCTACATGGATAGTTCATTGAAGGGAACTTTTTGGCCATTGGCACTCTCTTATCCAGAGTGCTAATATATCGCCCAAGGAGGTAAACCATGAGTTCCCTGATCTCTTTTACACAGTTCCCTGCGGTTTCTGCGAGTGGCAGCATTGAGGCTTATATTTCGGCGGCGAATCGTATGCCTATGCTCAGCGAGGCTGAAGAATATGCCCTCGCCCATCGTCTCACAGAAACAGGCGACATTGAAGCGGCGCGCGCCTTGGTGACATCACACTTGCGTCTGGTGATCGCCATTGCCCGTGGCTATCTCGGCTATGGCCTGCCGCATGCCGACTTGATCCAGGAAGGCAACATCGGCCTGATGAAAGCCGTCAAGCGTTTTGATCCCGAGCGCGGGGTACGCCTGGTTTCTTTTGCCATGCACTGGATCAAGGCTGAAATTCACGAATACATCCTGAAGAACTGGCGTCTGGTGAAAATTGCCACGACGAAGGCGCAGCGCAAGCTGTTCTTCAACCTGCGCAGCATCAAGGCCTCGCTTACCCAGCAAGAAGGTGAGCGGCAGGGTTTTTCGACGCTGGATGTTGATGGCGTGAATACGGTAGCAAAGCAACTGGGCGTGAAACCGGAAGAAGTCGTCGAAATGGAAACCCGGTTCACCGGGGCCGACGTATCGCTGGAACCAATCTCTGATGATGAGGATGAGCGCCATGCACCGATTGCCTATCTGACGGCTGACAGCAGCATCGAGCCCTCAGCGGTTCTCGAACGCAAGGAGTTTGACTACTTGCAGGAAGAAGGTCTGCAAAGTGCATTGGGGCAACTTGATGAGCGTAGCCGCGCGATTGTCCAGCGGCGCTGGCTGGCAAGCGACGGCGAGACAGCCCCAACATTGCATGAGCTGGCTGCCGAATACGGCATATCGGCCGAGCGCATCCGCCAGATCGAAGCCAAGGCCTTGCAAAAAATGAAAGGCTCGCTACTGGCCGCCACATGAGCGGATAGGTTACGCGACTCGATAAAAAAGGCAGCCCGGGCTGCCTTTTTATTTTCCGGCAAGCAATTGCCTGATGTCGCCGGTAATGTGCTCTGCCGTGTCACCATACTTCACATACAAGCGCAGGCGGCCCTGCGGGTCATACACGTAGCTGCCGGTGGAATGGTCGATGGAGTAAGCGCCAGGCGTCGCCCCCGGCTGTTTTTTGTAGAACACCTTGAAGGCTTGCGCAGTCGCCTCGGTCACCGCATCATCCCCACGCAATGCCAGGAAAGCTGGATGGAATGAAGGGACATACTGCGCGAGCAATGCAGGGGTATCGCGTTGCGGATCCAGCGTGACAAACAGCACTTGAACCCGCTCTGCTTGCGGGCCTAACTGCGTCATGACTTCACGCAAGGTGCTGAGCGTTGTCGGGCATACATCGGGGCATTGGGTATACCCAAAAAATACGATGGCGACTTTACCTTTGAAATCGGACAGGCGGCGCAGTTTGCCCGTTTGGTCCGGCAGGGAAAAATCCGTGCCAATGGTGCTGCCCGTCAGGTCGGTCGCATTAAAGTGCGCTGGCTGGCTACATGCCGTGACCAGCAGCGTCAGCAAGATCAGCAGGCGCCGCATCATGCGAGATAGTGATCCAGCAGGAGTACGGCAAACAAGGCCGAGAGATAGATGATGGAATAGCGGAAGGTTTTTTTCGCCAGCAGGTCACTGTAGTTACGCCATATTTTCCACGCATACATCAGGAAAATGGCATCAAGCACCAGGGCGCTGAGCAGATAAATCCAGCCGCTCATACGAATGATGAAGGGTAGCAGGGTGACCGCCGATAACAGAATCGTGTACAGGAAAATATGCAGGCGAGTGAATTCCGGCCCGTGCGTCACGGGCAGCATGGGTACACCGGCCGCCGCATATTCTTCGGTACGGTAAAGCGCCAGAGCCCAGAAATGCGGGGGCGTCCACACGAAAATAATCAACACCAGTATCCAGGCTTCGGCAGGAACTGCATTGCTCATGGCCGCCCATCCAAGGGCCGGCGGCATGGCGCCGGACAAGCCGCCAATCACGATGTTTTGCGGCGTGCGTGGTTTGAGCAGCAAGGTGTAAATCACCGCATAGCCGACGAAGGTGGTCAGCGTCAGTGCGGCCGTCAGCGCATTGACCCATAGCAAAAGAATCACCATGCCGACTGCACCCAACGCCAGCGACCATAGCAATGCGGCGCGATTGCTGATGATGCCGCGCGCCGTGGCGCGGCCGCAGGTCCGCGCCATACGCTGGTCAATATGCTGCTCGACAAGGCAGTTAAATGCGGCAGCGGCAGCGGCCACCAGTCCGATACCCAGCGTGGCGGCAAAGACTTTCCACAGCGGCAGGCTATCTACAGGCGCAAGCAGCATGCCAATGAACGCGCAGAAGACGACCAGGGAAATGACGCGCGGCTTGGTTAGCGTCAAGTAGTCGCTAATCATCAGGCGCAGGCCGGGTGCGTGTGTGGCGGCAGGAATGGAAGAGACTGTTGTCGTCATGTCAGTTCATCAATAGGGCTATCCGAGGCCGGAATAACGCAATAAGCGGCCCAAGTCTTTTAGCATGCCTTGCGGGCTGGATCGATCATCGTAACGCAAGACCAGGTTGCCTAGTGGATCAATCAGGAAAATTGCGGCTCCGGCGTCCTGGCCCAGGGGCAAATGGGCAAGTTTCGCGAGGTCGGTGACACGCGCCAGATGCAAGCCAGGATGCGCCGCGAGTAACTGGGCATCGGGTTTTCCGTCGCCAACAATCACCCACACGCGCTCGACGCGCAGCATATTTTCGTTTTGCGCGGTGCGCACCTGCCGCATCAAGTAAAGCTTGCGCTGGCAGCGCGCATCACAGCTTGCTGGTTGCACGGTGAGATAGACCCATTTTTTTTGTACCAGATCGGCGACCGTTTTGCCGTCCGCCGTATCTTCAGCGGGTAACTCACGCAGTCCCGCGGAACGGGTTTCCAGCAATTCGCCATGGTTCATCCTTGATGTGGGTTGCCACCACAAATACACTGCATAGGATGCAATGACCGGTAGCGTACCGACGGCCAGCAGCAGTAGCAAGGTTCTCTTGGTTTTAGTCATTTTCAATACCTTGCCTGATTTGCCCACGCACGAAATAATAGCCCCAAAAAACTACTGTCATCACGGCAAATGCAAACCATTGGATCGCATAGCCACGATTGCGGTCTGCACCGCTTCCGGGATGTGGCCAGTCACGCACCAAGCCATCCTGTGCCGGACTGGTTTGGTAAAGCACCAAGGGCTGCAAGCGCAAACCAGACCACGCGGAAAACCCTTCTGGCGTTACCTCGCTCCAGACAATACCATTGCGCGCATCCTGGCCAACCGATCCAACCCGGGGTGTCCGTAGCCGGATCAATCCATCGATGGTTTGTACGCCATCAGGCGTATTGATATGTGGCAACTGCCCGCGGTCGCCCGTACCCCGTACCCATCCACGGTTAACCAGCACATGCATGGCGCTTCCCGGAAGACGTAGCGGCATCAACACTTCAAACCCGACCTGCCCTTGGTATATCTGGTTATCCAGCAACACCATCTGGTTCGCTACCCATACACCACGGACTTGCGCCGGACGGACCTCCATTGACGGTGCGCTGAGCAGGTCATTCCCCAAAATGACAGGGGATGCCGACTGGGCAAGCTGCATTTTTGCCTCTATCGCATCACGTTGCCTGGCCCGATCCAGTTGCCAGAATCCCAGGCGAACAGTTACCGCCACCACCAGAACTGCGGCCAGTGTCGGCAGTATTTTTCTCAAAATGGATGGGCGTCGGGCGGGAAGGGTCACGTCAGCAATTGTGGATTCAGTTCCAGTTCGTCAAGTCTACTCAGGTTTTCCGGTACACTATTCGGCAACACAAACGCCAATGGATTTGGGATAAAAATGAAAGTTGTGGTTATTCTGATGCTGGCCGCCATTTTTGCCAGCCTTTTTTCGGCCCTGTTTTTCCTGTTTCGGGATCGAGAAGGCTCAACACGGACAGTCAAGGCCTTGACCTACAGGATATCGATTTCTATCGGCCTGTTCGTATTGCTCATGGTCGCCCATTATTTCGGCCTTATTGGCAAGCGGCTCTAAAAATCCAAACACGGTGCTGCCTTATGGCTGCACCGTGTTTTACAAACAAGAATCAGCGGCTGGAAACAGGCTCAGAGCCAGTACACGACAACGAACAGGAACAACCAAACAACGTCAACAAAGTGCCAGTACCAAGCAACTGCCTCAAAGGCAAAATGATGTTCTGGCGTGAAGTGCCCCTTGAGTGACCTGAACAACATGACTGTCAGCATGATCGCGCCTATCGTCACGTGGAAACCATGAAACCCGGTCAGCATAAAAAATGTGCTGCCATAAGCACCGGTCGATAGCTTAAGGTTCATCTCATGGTAAGCATGAGAGTACTCATATACCTGGAAGTACAGGAAAATAAAGCCCAGCAATACGGTCAGCAACAAACCGACGCAAAGTTGGGTGCGCTGATTCTTCATCAGCCCCCAGTGCGCCCAGGTCAGCGTTGCGCCAGATGAAAGCAACAGCAAGGTATTGATTGCCGGGATACCCCAAGGGGTCATAGCTTCCCACTTGTCGTGAAAATCGGGGCCGGCGCTTGGCCACATGCTCTTGAAGCCAGGCCACAGCAATCCGTTGTCGATACTGGATAAATCAGGTACCGAAATGTTGCGGACATAAAACAGGGCGCCAAAGAAGGCGAAGAAAAACATCACTTCGGAAAAGATAAACCAACCCATGCTCCAGCGGAACGAACCATCAACGCGCTTGTTATAAGCACCGGATTGTGATTCACCAATGACCTTGCTGAACCAGCCATGAAACATGTAAAGCAACACGGCAAGACCGGCAAGTAATGTTGGCATGCCCGGTCCCACCTTGTTCATGACCATGACCGTCCCGGCCGCCATCAATAGCAAAGCCACTGACCCAACCAGAGGCCATGCGGATGGCCCGGGAACATAGTAATAACTCTCTTGTTGCGTTGACATCATTGATCTCCCTTCAAAATCGTATCAAGTACTTGTTCCAACGTTTGCCAGAATTACTTTGACTAATGCAATCACGCCGACAACAAACACAATCCCGCCAATGATACCGGCGACGATGACTTGTTTGAGTGAAATGCTGGCAGTGTCAGCCTCATAGTCCTGGCGACGGCGTATTCCCAGGAATGACCAGAAAACCGCTTTCGCGAGAGCCCAGACCCCGGCCTTTTCACTGGACTTGTCAGTTTTTGCCGTTTGATTCATGCGCCCTTGCCTGCTTCTCTTCCTTGGTTACCCTGGCTTTCCGCACGTTGATTTCCTTCGACCTCGAAAAAAGTGTAGGACAAGGTAATTGACGAAATCTCTTTTGGTAACGCAGGATCGACGACAAACACGACAGGCATCTGCCTGCGTTCGCCCGGCGCCAAAGTTTGCTTGTTGAAACAAAAACACTCCAGCTTGCGGAAGTGCTCGGCAGCAAGAGGGGGACCGTAGCTGGGAATAGCCTGCCCAGTCACAGGAACATCGCGTAAATTTGTTACTTCGAACATAGCCTGAGCTAACTCCCCAGGATGTACCGACAAATGCCCAACCAGCGGTTTGAATTTCCATGGCATGTCATGCACATTTGTATCAAACTCTATGTCCACTACACGTGACAAGTCCACCTGAGTATTGACTGGCCTTTCATCTACCCCTGTGTAATTGATACCCAGCCCTTTACAAAGCACAGGGTAGAGAGGAATCAGTCCATAGCCAAAACCAAACATAAGTATTGGTATCCCGGCCAGTTTAAGCAGGGTTCGCAGGTTTCTTTTGGCGGCTACATCGGCGACTTTCAATGGTTCAGATACCAGCTACGGACAATAAAACCCACAAACACCGCGAGCGCAATGGAAGCAAGCGCCAGCGCAGTACGCAGGTTCTTGTTTTTTCCATCGGTCGGCTGCATAACCATCAAAAGCCCCTGTATTTAATTACTTAACAATGGGCTGCACTTCCCATGTGTGGTATGGGGCAGGGGATGGTACATCCCATTCCAACCCTTCTGCCCCGTCCCATGGTTTTGCAGGCGCTTTCTCACCGCCTTTGATACAAGCAAGGACGTTATAGAGGAAGAGCAGTTGCGACAAGCCAAACCCGAAGGCGCCAATCGTTGAAATCTGGTTGAACTCGGTGAACTGCAGTGCGTAATCAGGAATCCGGCGTGGCATGCCTGCAATACCAAGGAAGTGTTGCACGAAGAAAGTCATGTTGAAGAAAATGAAGGAGAGCCAGAAATGCAGCTGCCCCATTTTTTCGTTGTACATGTGCCCTGTCCATTTCGGCAGCCAGTAATAGGCGCCCGCAAACGCGGAGAAGAGCGCGCCCGCCACCATGGTGTAGTGGAAATGGGCGACAACGTAATAGGTATCCTGCATCTGCACATCAACAGCGGCCATGGCCAGAACCAGCCCGGAGAAGCCACCCATCGTGAACAGGAAAATGAAGCCGATCGCAAACAGCATGGGGGTTTCAAAGCTTAACGAGCCACGCCACATGGTGGCTGTCCAGTTGAATATCTTCACACCCGTTGGCACGGCGATAAACATCGTCGCATACATGAAATAAAGCTGCGCGGTGATCGGCATGCCTGTCGTATACATATGGTGCGCCCAGACTGTAAAAGACAGGATTGCAATAGCGGCCACCGCATATACCATCGAGGCATAGCCAAACAATGGCTTGCGGGAGAATGTGGAGATCACTTGTGAGATCACGCCAAAACCTGGAATGATCACGATATACACCTCTGGATGGCCAAAGAACCAGAAAATATGCTGGAACAGCACCGGATCACCGCCGCCAGCTGCACTAAAGAAGCTCGTGCCAAAGTGGCGATCCGTCAACGTCATGGTGACCGCACCCGCAAGCACCGGCATCACGGCGATAATTAAGAAGGCTGTAATCAGCCATGTCCAGCAGAACAGGGGCATTTTCATCAGCGTCATGCCTGGGGCGCGCAAATTCAGGATCGTGGTGATGATATTGATCGACCCCATGATCGACGAGATGCCCAGGATATGCACAGCGAAGATCGCCATGTCCATGCCCATACCTTGCTGTATGGTCAGCGGAGGATAAAGGGTCCACCCGGCAGCAGCAGCTCCCCCCGGAACAAACAACGAAGTGGTCAAAAGCAAGGCCGCAGGTGGCAGCATCCAGAAACTCATGTTGTTCATGCGGCCAAAAGCCATGTCGGATGCGCCAATTTGCAATGGCAACATCCAATTGGCAAAGCCAACAAATGCCGGCATGATGGCTCCGAACACCATGATCAGGCCATGCAGGGTAGTCATCTGGTTAAAACGCTCCGGCTCAAGAATCTGCAACCCCGGCTGAAACAATTCAGAGCGGATAGTCAGCGCCATGCATCCGCCCACCAGGAACATGGCGAAGCTGAACCACAAATACATCGAGCCGATATCCTTGTGGTTGGTTGTCGTGATCCAGCGCATCAGTCCCGTAGGATGATGCCCATGGTCAGCGTGACCAGCGACGTGTCCGTTCGCAGTTGTTGTAGCTGTGTTCATCGTATTCTCCTGATATTCCTGATTAAGCTTGGGGTCGTGTATGGCAAAGAATCACTTGCGCGCCGCCTTGACCTCGGCGGGCTGCAGCATGTCACCCACCTTGTTGCCCCATGCGTTGCGCTCATAAGTCACCACCGCAGCAATCTCGACATCAGAAAGCTGCTTACCGAACGCAGCCATCGCTGTACCAGGCTTGCCGTTCAGGACACGATCCAAGTGAGCATCTTTAGGCCCTGTGGCGATTTTGGAACCATCCAGCGCCGGGAATGCCGGTGGCAAACCTTTACCCGTCGGCTGGTGGCAGGCGGCGCAATTCTGTGCATAGACTGATTCGCCGCGCACCTTCAACTCATCCAGCGTCCACACCTTGGCCGGGTCATCAGCCACTGCGGATATTTTGGCTTTCTGCTCGGCAACCCATGCACTGTATTTTTCCGCGGAAACCACATCAACGACGATAGGCATGAACCCATGATCCTTGCCGCATAGTTCGGCACATTGTCCGCGGAACGTGCCTTCACGGTCTGCCCGGAAAGAGGTGTCGCGGATAAATCCGGGTATCGCATCCTGCTTGACGGCAAACGCAGGCACAAACCAAGAATGGATGACATCTTCAGCCGTAGTCAGAATGCGCACCTTTTTGCCTACAGGCACAACAAGATGGTTGTCCACCTCCAGCAGGTAATGCTCACCCTTGGGCGCCTTGCCTTCGATCTGGTCGCGCGGCGTCGAAAGAGCGCTCTTGAACTTGATCCCTTCGCCTTCACCCTTGATGTAGTCGTAACCCCATTTCCACTGATAACCGGTCGCCTTGATCGTGATGTCGGCGCTCGTCGAGTCACGCATTGCAATCAGGGCCTTTGTTACCGGCCACACTATGACCAAAAGAATGATCGTGGGGATCACGGTCCACAGGATTTCCACGGTAGTATTCTCATGGAATGTCGCAGCAGCCCGACCCGGCGCCTTGCGATGCTTGAAGACCGAGTAAAACATCACACCAAACACGCCAACAAAAATGACCCCACAGATATACATCATCATCATGTGCAGGTCATAAACTTCACGAGCAAGCTTTGTTGCGGGCTCCTGAAAGTTGATCTGATAAGCTGCTTGCGCCGTAGTGGCCAGCAGGGCCAAAACCAGCCCGCCTATCAAGCGCGACATACCTACCCCACGTGTTTCTCTGGTCATTTCAAAAACCTCATATCAAGAACAGAAACTTCTCTTGCAGGAAATTGGCAGAACGCCAACCCCGGAAAATTCAAGCATGTACGGGAGACTTGCACTTTTGCCGAGTGATCCACCAACCGCTGGCAATGCTATTTCAGCGGCCAGCACCATTCATTTGATATAAATCAATTCGAACAAAATTTGCCGCGCAGTCTAACATGACTTTTCTGCCATTCATCACCCTTCAATGTTAGCGTGGCTATCAAATTTACAGATGCAAGCCAGCGCTCGACAGTCATGCGCCTGCCGAATCAAGCGCCTGCAACAAGCGCTCATGAACACCGGCAAAGCCACCATTGCTCATGACCAGAACATAATCTCCTTGTTGCGCACTGGTAACGACGGCGCTCACAAGCCGCCCAATATCGTTAAAGCACCGCGCTCTGGCGCCCAACGGGGCCAGCGCTGCCTGCGCATCCCAGCCCAGATTATGCGCATAGCAAAACACTTGGTCGGCGTCTTCAAGGCTGCCCGGCAATTGCGTAGACATCACGCCCAGCTTCATGGTGTTTGAGCGAGGTTCCAAAACGGCCAGGATACGCGCAGGCCCCACGCGCTGCCGCAAGCCCTCCAATGTGGCGCGGATAGCTGTTGGGTGATGCGCAAAATCATCGATCAGCGTAACGCCGCGCACGACGCCACGCACTTCCAGCCGCCGCTTGACGCCAGGAAATGTTGCCAATGCCTGCAAGCCCACGGCAACAGGCACACCGGCATGGCGCGCGGCGGCCAGCGCAGCCAGTGCATTCGCGCGGTTATGACTACCCGGCAAGGAAAACCCGCCCACATCTCCAAC
>JBAQUE010000199.1:0-2079 GCA_049297315.1 Rugosibacter sp. | reverse complement strand
CTCCTACACCTCGCCCCCCCTTGTAGGAGCGCGATTCATCGCGCGATGCGGAGGTTGAAACAACCACCATCCCTCTTGCCGCCCGCTTATCGCCCGATAAATCGGGCTCCTACAAAAAAGCTGCCCTATTCATCGTGTTATTAAAGTCGCAAAATGTGATGCACATCACATAAAGCCCCTTTGCGTCGTATAGACTTCGGCCGAGTCTGAGTGTATTGCGGCTCAGGTCCGGGTTTTAACCTTCAGTTTCAGATGTAAAGCATCAGCAGCAAACCTTTAATTCCTTAGGAGAACTAACATGGCAGCTTCCGCTACCTCAATCGAATATGTAGAAAAGATGTTCATCGCGTATTTCGGCCGTCCCGCAGCACCGACGGGCCTGGAATACTACGCAGGGCTGGTTGATGCCGGCAATACCGCCGCGCTGATGGACGATTTCTGGAACTCCACCGAATCGCAGAACCTGTTCGGCGGGCTCACCACCGAAGCCAAGATCAACGCGATCTTCCAGCAACTGTTCGGCCGCGACGCCGCAGTCGCCGGCCTGACCTACTGGACCACGCAAATCAATTCCGGCGCCGTCTCGCTGCCGGACGCCGCGCTGACCATCCTCAACAGCGCCGGCGCCGCCGACCTGGCCGCCTTCAACGCCAAGCTGCTGGTCGCCAATGCCTTCACCGCCGAGCTCGACCTCACCGCTGAAGTGCTCGCCTACCAGCAGAACATCCCCGGCGGCTACAGCCTCCTCACCAGCATCCACAGTGATGCGGACGCCACCGCCGCGCTCGCCGTCATCGCCACCACGGTGGCTACCGTGGTAGCCGGCGGCAGCACCCTGCCGGGCACGACTTATCCCCTGACCAGCGCGGTGGATAACATCCATATCACCACCTTGAACACCGCCGACACCGTCAGCGGCACGGTTGACGGCAACACGGGTAATGGTGACGGTTCCACCTTCTCCCCGGGCGACACGATCCAGGGCAACGGCAACACCACCCTCAAGCTGGCCCTCACCGAAGGCGGCACTGCGGCCTTCGCCAGCGTCAAGGACATCGCCACGATCGACCTGCTGGCCGGCGCCGCCGGTGTCGGCGTCTCCTTCAACGCGGTGGATTGGAGCAATATCGGCAAGATCCAGTTGAACGCCGGCGCCGACGGCGCGTGGGTATCTTTCTCCAACCTGCAAGCCGGGGTTGACCTGTCGGTAGGTTCCGCCATTTCCGCCAGCCTGGCGGCTACATTCACCGATGACCACGGCGCCTGGGTGTTCTCCGACAAGGGCGCTTCGATCGACTATATCGACGGTGGCGACATCACCGGCGCGGCGGGTGCAGGCAAGGATGTCAGCGCCTCAGTGTGGGCGAGCGCCGATGCTGTTAGTCTGACGGTGGGTGATGTCAACTTGGTCGGCGCAACAGCAGACACAGCCTATTTTGGCGCCTACCAAAACCAGAATGTGGCTGGCGACATCACCGTTGGCAACGTCAGCATGACCGGCTTCAATCAGATATACCTTACCGTCGAGAACACCAACCACACGGCCGCCAGCCCGGCGAGCAATGTCACCATCGGCAACATCGCCCTGTCCGTGGGCAAGAGCGGTTCGATCTCGGCATCGGTTTCCAATTCCGGCGATGGCGTGGTCGGCAACACCACGATAGGCAACATCTCCCTCACCGCCGGCGACAACGTCACTTCGGCCTACTTCGACCAGTACCAGTGGGGCGGAATGGGCGCCGGCGACGTGACGGTTGGCGATGTCTCGGTGGTGGCCGGTGTGAGCGCCTCCGACGCCGATGTCTGGATTGAGAACTACGCGGGCTGGCAAGGGGGTGCGGCCACCGCAGCCATCACCCAGGGCGCGATGACCGTGGGCAATATCAGCTACGACCTGGCCATGAACGCTACCGGGTACTTCAGCGCCAGCGCCTATGCCTATACGAGCGCGGCGGGAATCGACCTCACCGTGGGTGCTTACACCATCGGTAACCTCAGCGCCAACCTGGCGCAGGATGCCTGGCTGAGCATGTGGTTCAACCAGGAGGCTTACGCCTGGGGTGGCGGCGCCGCCACCCG
>JBAQUE010000198.1:0-2543 GCA_049297315.1 Rugosibacter sp. | reverse complement strand
GCCAGCCAGCGATAACCGGCGTACATCAGCAGCATCGAAAACAGCGCCGTCATCACCGCTGCCGCCGTGTCACCATCCGCTACGGCGAGGAGAGCGTTTATTGCTCGACCGCCTTGTAGCGCAGTTGCTTCATCAGCGCCGACTATTTGCGTTAGCGAACCTAACAGGCCGCCACGTAAAAACAGCGTCAGCAAGGCCAGCACGCCAAGCATGCCCCACTGCTTGAAAGGCAATGCGCGCAGCCGCTGGTCGAGCACCGCAAGCAACGCCAAGCCCACAGCCAGCGCGGCAAAAAATCCCGCGATGTGCGCCAGCCCCAGCGAATTCGCATTCATATGGAATAACTGGAACACCGCACTATCCACGCCGACGGCGATCAGGCCGATGAGCAGCAATGGCAAGCGGCCAATCATTGCTCTACCCCGTCTTCCGCCAGCGCCGGACGCAACTGCGCCAGCACCGTCTCCACGCTGATCGCTTGCAGGCACACGTTATCGCGGCACGGCGTCTTGCGATGGTTGGTGGCGCTGACGCAGGGCGAACAGGCCAGCCCCGCATAAATCGGCGTGCTGTTGCCCAGCGAACCATACAAGGCCGGCGTTTCCGGGCCGAACAGCACAAAGGTGCGCAAGCCGGTCACCGCCGAAAAATGCCCCGGCCCGGAATCATTGGTCAGCATCAGCCCGGCGATTTGATACAGCGCCGGCAGTTCATCCAGCGCGTGGCAACCGGCAAAATTCACGCAACGCACGTCGCCCACCTGCTTTTGCAGCGCCGCCGCAGCAGCGCGTTCCGCTGGCGCGCCGGTAATCAGGACCAGCAGTTGCGCATGCTCGGCAAGCAGGCTGCGCATCACCGCCACAAAGCGCTCCGGCATCCAGCGCCGCTGCGGCAGCAGGTCGCTGGCGTTCGGGTTGATCAGCACGATGCGGTGCCGCGCCGCGTCATACGCCGGATAAGCCTCACGAATCTTGCCGCGCATCGCGGCGATGGCATTGTCATCAACCGGCGCGCGCGCCAGCTTGATCTCGCTGTCGGCAATCAGCGTCTTGGAAAACGGCAGCTCGGTTTTCTCCGCCAGCGCCGTATTCACCAGCGCGACAAAATTCTTCGCGATGTGCAGATATGGGTTGTAAGCCACGCGGCGCGTCAGCATCGCGCCGCGGTACAGCCCCTCGTTATGAAAGGCATGAAAACCAATCCGCCTTGCCGCGCCGGAAAGGCCCGTCAGCAACGCGCTGTAACGCGAAAACAATTCCAGATCGATCACCGTGTCGATGCCCTCGCGCCGCGCCCAGAACAGAAAGCGCAGACTGTCCAGCGTCAGGTTCAGGAAACTGTTTTCACGGATCGTAAACACGCGCTCTTGCGGCACCGTGCCGAGCAAGCGCAGGCTCGCCGCATTCGACTTGAAAATCAGGAAATACAATTCAGTATTGCCCGCCGCCTGCATCTTGCGCATCGCCGGATCAGCCAGAATCGCGCTGCCCATTTCGGATAACTCGACAAACAAAACCTTCTTCGGCGGCTGCGGCCTGGCGCTGCCCAGCAAATCCGTGAGGCGCGTAAACCAGGTCGCCACGAAACATAAGGGGATGCCCACAAAGTAGTCCACCTTGCGCATGAGGTCGATATTCATTGGGTGATCAGTCGTGAAAGAGTATGCATTGCTGGCGGCAAGACGCGCGCATGGTGGTGATAGCCGCTTATTGTAAGCGGTAGCAGCGCCCGCCCGCCGGATAAACGCGCCGCAAGACCATCCCCTCGCCCCGCCTGCGGGGAGAGGGCCAGGGTGAGGGGCGGTGTTACCTTCTCCCTTCCCCAACCATTGCGCCCCCTGCGCTTATCATGCAGCCCTCATGCAAACGGTTTTCGACCTGCTGATCATCGGCGGCGGCATCAATGGCGCAGGCATCGCGCGCGATGCGGCCGGGCGCGGCTTGGCGGTCGCCCTGTGCGAGCAGGGCGACCTGGCCGGCGCCACGTCCTCCGCCAGCAGCAAGCTGATCCACGGCGGCCTGCGCTATCTAGAGACTGGTCAGTTTCGTCTGGTGCATGAGTCGCTGAGCGAGCGCGAAACCCTGCTCTCCATCGCCTCTCACCTGATGCACCCCACGCGCTTCGTCATTCCGCACACCCCGCAACTGCGCCCGGCCTGGATGATGCGTCTTGGCCTCAGCTTCTACGATTGGCTGGGCGGTCGGCTTTGCCCGAAAGCGGGTTCAAACACTTCCTCCGGTCGGCGCAGCCTGCCCGCCGCACAAACCATTGACCTGACCACCTCACCCTACGGCCAAGCCTTGCAGGCCGATTACAAAACCGGCTTTGTATATTCCGACGTGCAGACGGACGACGCACGGCTGGTCATCCTCAATCTGCGCGATGCGGCAGAACGCGGCGCAAGCATCTTCCCCCGCACGCGCCTGACCAGCGCCCGGCGCGAAGGCGACCTGTGGTGCGCCACGCTGCTCGACACCACCACCGGCCGCACGCAGGACTACCGCGCCCGCGCCCTCGTCAATGCCGCCGGGCCGTGGGTGGCC
>JBAQUE010000197.1:0-5791 GCA_049297315.1 Rugosibacter sp. | reverse complement strand
ATGCAGGCCTTGTGGTGCGCAAGCGCGGGTGAGGTGATTTTTTCATGGGCGGCGCAGGAAGGCGAAAAGACGCTGCATGCAAGTCCGTTGCTCGCGGACCATGTGCCACTGGGAGCGCGTTGTCCATTGACGCCGCCTGCCGCGCCGGCGTTTGTCACCGCGCCACTGCAGCGCATCGATGATGCGCGCGCGCCCGCCGTTGCGGATGACGAGCGCATACGTGGCGGCACGGCGCTGTTGCAGGCGCAGGCGTTGTGTCCGGCGTGGGGTTTTTACCGTTACCGGCTAGGTGCCGCCGTGTTGCCAGCGCCGACTTTTGGGCTGGACGCGAAAGTTCGCGGGGACTTGCTGCATCGGGTCATGGAAGCCTTCTGGCGCGGGCGCAGCCAGGCGGATTTGTTGCAGATGTCCGAACCGTCGCGCGCGGCGGAAATCCAGCGCGCGGTGAGCACTGCGCTGGCGGCATTTCAGCAGCACGCGATTGAGCCTTTGCCGCCGCGCCTGGCGCAACTTGAAGCGGCGCGCTTGCAATGCTTGCTGGAGCGCTGGCTGGCGATCGAGGCGCAGCGCGCGCCTTTCCGCGTGGTCGCCTGCGAAGAGCGGCATGAGTTGATGATCGCCGGCTTGCCGGTGCGCGTGGTGGTGGACCGGATTGATGCGCTGGAGGATGGTCGCCTCATCGTGATTGATTACAAGAGCGGCAAAAACGCCAAGGCGGATAGCTGGTCGCAGCCGCGCATGCGCGAGCCGCAATTGCCGGTATATGCCGCGCTGGCCTTGCCTGACCAGCCCGTGGCGGCGGTGGTTCTGGCGCGCGTGGTGATTGACGCAGCGGGTTTTTCCGGCATCGCCGAAGCGGCCGGTTTGCTGCCCGATGTACAGCCGCTGGATGCGCAACGCCGCCGTTACGCCAGCGCCGACTTTCCTGATTGGGCCGCCGTGCGTCGGCGCTGGGCCGTGCAGCTCACCGAGCTGGCCGGCGAGATTCGCGACGGTTGCGCCGCCGTGGTGTTCGAGAAGGAAGCGGACCTCGATTATTGCGAGGTCAAGCCGCTGCTGCGCATCGCCGAGCGCGAGGCGCAGTGGGCTGGGGAACAGGAAATCCAATGATGGATACACGGCCGGATGAACTGCTGCGCGAGGATGGGCAAAACCGCGAACGCGCGCTGGACATCGCATCCTTCATCATCGAAGCGCCGGCCGGCGCGGGCAAGACCGAACTGCTGACGCAGCGCTTCCTGAAGCTGCTGGGGCAGGCGGAAGAGCCGGAAGAAATCGTCGCGCTGACGTTCACCAACAAGGCTGCCGGTGAAATGCGCGAGCGCATCCAGCAAAGCCTGCACAACGCGCGCGATGGCCAAGCGCCGCCCGAAGCGGAACACAAGCGCAAGACGTTTGACCTGGCGCGTGCGGCGCTGGCGCGCTCGGCCGGGCGCGGCTGGCAGATTGAAACCCAGCCGGGCCGTTTGCGGCTGACCACCATCGACGCCCTGTGTGCCAACCTGGCGCGGCAGATGCCCTTGCTCACGCGCTTTGGCGCGCAGCCCGGCCTGGCCGAAGACGCGCAGCGGCATTATGCGGAAGCCGCGCGGCGCACGCTGGAGCATCTGGAGTCGTCCGGCGAACATGCCGAGGCGGTGGCCATTGTGCTGGGTTATCTGGACAACGACGTGACGCGGCTGACCAGCCTGCTCGCCGGCATGCTGGCGCGGCGCGAGCAATGGCGCGAGGTGGCAAAACTCGACCATCCCGAATCGGCGATCAACGACGCCGCGCAGGCGATGGTGGATGAAGCACTCGCGCAGGTCGCCGAGGTACTCGATGAAGATTGGCAACAGCGCCTGATGCCGCTGGCGCGTTTTGCCGCCGCGCAACTGGGGGGCGGCATACTGCAGGATTGGTCAGAACCCTTGTTGCCGGATGCCGGGCAGTTGCCACTCTGGCGTGCATTGACGGATTTGTTGTTGACGCAAAAAGATGAGCCGCGCAAAACCATCACGGTGAAAAACGGCTTTCCGGCGGGCAAGGAATTCAAGCCGCAAAAAGATACAATGCTGGAAATCCTCGCGGCGCTGGATGCGCGCGCGGTGGGCGCCTTGCAGCGCCTGCGCGAGCTGCCGCAGCCGGACCATGCGCACGATGCCGTAGTCAGGGCGCTGGTGCGCTTGATGAAACTCGCCGCCGCCGAACTATGGCTGGTGTTCCGCGAGCGGGGCGAAGTGGATTTCGGCGAACTCGCCGCGCGCGCGATTGATGCGCTGGGCGACGAACTCGACCCGACCGACCTGGGGCTGCGGCTGGATTACCGCATCCGGCATTTGCTGGTGGATGAGTTCCAGGACACCAGTCCCTTGCAGATCGATTTGCTCAAGCGCCTCACCGCCGGTTGGCAGGCGGGCGATGGCCGCACGTTGTTCGCCGTTGGCGATCCGATGCAGTCGATCTACCGTTTTCGCAAGGCCGAGGTCGGCCTGTTTTTGCGTGCTGCGCAGACAGGCATCGGCGGCTTGCGGTTGACGCCGCTGCGCTTGTCGCGCAACAACCGCTCATGCCCGGAAGTGGTGGATTGGATCAATGCGCATTTCCCGGCGGTGTTTCCGCCGGACGATGATCCGGTGCGCGGCGAGATTCGTTATCGCCCGTTTGCCGCCACGCGCGCAACCCTGCCGCAGGCCGGCGTGGTGGTGCATCCGCTGGTGCTGGACGCGCAGGCTGATGAAGAAGCGGCGGCGCGGCGCGAGGCGCAAGCCATCATCGAACTGATCGCCGCCGAGCGCCAGGCCGGCCCGCAGCGGCAGATTGCCGTGCTGGCGCGCGCGCGCAACCATCTGGCCGCGCTGGTCACAGCCTTGCGGCGGCAGGCTGCGCAGTGTTCGCCAGAAGCGCAGGCCGACTGGCGATTTACTGCGGTGGACATCGAGCCGCTGGTCGAACGCCAGGCCGTGCAGGACGTGATTGCGCTGACCCGCGCGCTGCATCATCGCGCCGACCGGTTGAACTGGCTGGCGATTTTGCGTGCACCCTGGTGCGGTTTGACGCTGGCCGATTTGTTCGCGCTGGCGGGCGATGATCATGCGGCGACGATCTGGTCGCTGATGCATGATGCCGAGCGGCTGGCGCGCTTGAGTGAAGATGGGCAGCAGCGTCTCGGCCATCTGCGCACGGTGATGGCTGAGGCGCTGGCCGGGCAGGGGCGTCAGCGCCGCCGCATCTGGGTTGAAGATGCCTGGAAAAAACTCGGCGGGCCGCAATGTCTGGCGCATGCAGGCGAGCAGCTGGATGTGCAGGCATTTTTCAAGCGGCTGGATGCGCTGGATGCCGCCGGACGTTTCGCCATCGATACGCTGGAAGATGACATGGCCGGCTTGTTCGCCGCCGCCGACGCGCAGGCCGATGGCCGCTTGCAGTTGATGACCATCCATAAATCGAAGGGTCTCGAATTCGACACGGTGATTCTGCCCGGGCTGCACCGGAAAACTTCGGGCAATGACACGCCGCTGCTGGCATGGGACAGCATCTCCCTGCCCGAAGGTGAACGGCTGCTGGCCGCGCCGGTGAATCCCCGTCGCGCAGGCGATGCGGCGCCCAGCCTGTATGACTTTTTGCAGAAGCTGGAAAAGCAGCGCAAGGAAAACGAAGAAGCCCGCGTGCTGTATGTCGCCGCCACCCGCGCGATACGCTGCGTGCATCTGGTAGGCGCGGTGTCCCGCAAGGAATCGGCGGACGGAACGGAAATCGCACCGCCTTCAGCCGCATCGCCATTGGGCCGGCTGTGGCCGGTGCTGGAAGCGGCGTTTGCCGGGGCAGGGCAGGGGACGCAGGGCAAGACGGAGACTGCGGTATTCGACTCACCGCTGGCTGAGTTCGTGCCGCAACTGGTGCGCCAGCAAAAACCGCAAGTGCCCGCCGCCTGGCAAGCGCCGATCTTGTTGATTGACACGGCGTATCGGGAAGAACCGGCGACCAACGCGCTGGCCGCCGCACTGGGCACGCTGACCCACGCCTGTCTCGAACAAATCGCCGGCCATGTGGAAGATTGGGATGCGGCGCGCCTGGCGAATTTGCAGCCTGCGGCAGAACGCTGGCTGGCCAGCCGCGGCTG
Organism: Rugosibacter sp.; assembly: GCA_049297315.1. Lineage (GTDB taxonomy): Bacteria > Pseudomonadota > Gammaproteobacteria > Burkholderiales > Rhodocyclaceae > Rugosibacter. The sequence continues at coordinate 1,689 of JBAQUE010000197.1, read as the reverse complement.
GCCACAGGCCGAGTCGGCTAGCGGCGCCGCGCGCGTGATTGGGATATTGCGTACTGCGCTAAACAGCACCGACGGCCAGTGGTTGCTGCGCGCACGAGAAGGTGCGGTGACGGAGCTGGCCTTATCAAAAGTCGGCGCTGGCGGAACGGCGATGAATACGCTGGAAACGCGCGTGGTCGATCGCAGCTTCATCGACAACGGCGTGCGCTGGATCATCGACTACAAAACCGCCGACCTGGGCGCGCATGCAATTGAAGCCGATTTCACCGCGCATGCCGGACGCTTTCGCGCGCAACTGCAAGCCTATGCGATACTCTTTGCCGATGAGTCCTTGCCGCAGCGGCTGGCGATTTTTTATGTTGCGCACGGCAGGCTGATCACTTTGGTCAATTAAAAAACGGAGGAGAAACCATGTCATCACTGATTGCCGCCTGCGCCTTGTTTCTCGGCTTGCACTGGATCGTTTCCGGCAGCCCGTTGCGCGGCGTGATTGTCGCCCGCACCGGCGAGAAGCCCTACAAGATTGTTTTCTCATTGGCCGTGGCAGTCAGCCTGGTGTGGATGATTTATGCCTATGCACATGCGCCTTACATAGTGACCTGGGGCACAGCCAGTGCGCTCAAGCCACTGGCGCTCGTCCTGGTGGCTTTCGCTTTCATCCTGTTCATTCTCGGCACGATGACCAAGAACCTGAATTCGCTGGATCAATACACGGCAGCGCAAGTGGAAATACGCGGTATTTTGCGCATTACCCGCAACCCCGGGCTGATCGGCCTCGGCCTGTGGGGGCTGGCGCACTTTATGGTCAGGGGTGATTGGGCATCGCATGTGTTTTTTGGCGTGTACGCATTCCAGGGCATCATCGCGCCCTACAACATGGAGCGAAAATACCACCGGCGCTTTGGCAAAGCCTGGGAGACGCTTGCCAGCCAATCATCACACATTCCGTTCGTCGCCATACTCACCGGCCGCAACAGGCTGGTGCTCAGTGAGATCAACTGGGCGTTATTTGCTGTCAGCCTGGCGCTGTATGCCATCGTGCTGGCATTTCACACCGCCTGGTTTGGCGTCTCGCCGTTTGCCTAATTGTGGCCAAGAACCATGGTTACTAGTGTATTTTTTCTGTTACCGCATCGTCCGGATGCAACCATACTGCCATGTGTGGACCTTCTGGTGAGGCATAGGCCATAGGCGCATAAGAGAAATAGACATCCCCTGTTTTTTGGTCGGTAGATAGTGATCGAATAACTACACCTTCTGTTCTTGGCATTGGATATTCCGTAAATGATTTGCTCGCCACATCGAATTTATAGATCTTGGCTGCATTGCCTGAGGCCAACCAGACGGCATTCCGTGTTGCATCCCAATTCACCGCATAGGTAGCAGCAGCGCGATCAGGTAGCGGGAATCGACCGATTTCCTTTTTTGATTTTGTATCGTAAACGAATAACTGGCCGGCGCCATTCAGCGGCACATACAGGATGTCATCCTTGTCAATGGTCAAGCGGCGTGGACCGTCGCCACGAGGAATTGACAATACATCTTCAACCTGCATTGTTTTTGCATTCACCGAGAAAACGGCTCCTTGCAACTGGGTACTCCAAATTTTCTCACCGTCCGAAGTCATGACTACTCCGTAGACGCCAGATACTAAAGAACGATCGCCCAATTCTGGAGATTCGTTTGTAC
>JBAQUE010000196.1:0-2287 GCA_049297315.1 Rugosibacter sp. | reverse complement strand
CTCCTACGCAAAGCTTATCGCCCGATTCATCGGGTGCCTGCGCAAAGCGGGCGGATGTACAATATGCGGCGAACACAGAAGGCCATGCCGCGCCGAACCAAGGGGGGTCTGCGCAGGCAGGCCTCTTTTTATAATTGGGAACCTTATGCAAGATATTCAGAAAACCATCCAGGAATCATTGCAACTGGAAGCGGCGGAGCGCTTCAACGAGGCGATGCAGCAGATCCATGCGGCGCGGCGTCAGTTTCCGCAGGACCGCGCGGTGGCCATCCGCCACGGCCAACTGCTGGAACGCACCAAGCAGTTTCCGCAGGCCTTGCAGATTTACCGCCAGTTGGCCGAATCCAAGCCGGAAAACCAGGAGGGCGTCCTGCTCATCGGCCTGGCCCGTTGCCTGGTCAAAGTCGCGCAATACGAACAAGCGGCCAAACTGTTCGAGCAGTTGCAAACCAAGTTGCCGGATAACCCCGATGTGCTGACCGGCCTGGCCGCTTGCAAACGCCACAAGAGCGCATTGTTGGAGGCCGAGCAACTGGCGCGCAAGGCGCTGGCAGCGGATGCCGATTTCAAGCCGGCGGTGCATGAGCTGGCCGAAATCCAGTTGGCCAACAAGGAAACCGATGCGGCGATCGCCACGCTGGAGCGCAACGCCTTGCGCCGCGACATTTACGGCGATTCGATCGACTTGTGGTTGAGCACCCTGCGCGGCCAGAAGCGCGAGCGCTATTTGCAGGAACGCCTGGAAGAAATGGCCGCCAAGTTCCCCGACCGGGTGGAATTCATCTTCGCCCTCGGCGTGCAGGCGCACCGCGCGGGCGAGGCGCCGCTGGCGCGCCCGGCGTTTGAAAAGGCCGACCAGCTCAGCCCGAACAACTACCGCATCCTGCACGAGTGGGGCGTGATGGAGCGCCTGGCGGGCGACATCGAACGCTCGCAGGCCCTGCTGGCGCGCAGCCTGGCGCTGAGCCCCGAGCAGCCGGCGGCGCTGCGCACATTCGGCAGCGAGCATAAATATGTTTACGGCGACCCGGAGTTCAACCGCCTGAATTACGCCGCCGCGCGCCTGGCCGACGTGCCGCCGCTCGACCAGGTGCAGTTGCATTACGCACTGGCCAAGGCTTACGAGGACGTGAGCGAGATGGATACGGCCTTCCGCCATTACGAAATCGCGGGGGGCAAAAAGCTGCGCCTGGAGCCGTTCAACGAGCGCGCCTCGGCGCGGCTGTTCAACCTGATGCCGCAGGTGGTGAATGCCAAAAAGCGCGCGGAGGCGCCGCAGGAAGGTTGCGCCAGCGATGTGCCGGTGTTCATCCTCGGCATGCCGCGCTCGGGCACGTCGCTGATGGAGCAGATTTTGTCTTCGCACCCCGATGTGTTCGGCGCGGGTGAGCTGAAGTTTCTCGGCGCGGTGCTGGACAACATCCAGTTCGGCCCGATGCGCCTGAACCTGAACGAGCCGGAAGCCTTTTTTGCGTATGACCAGAATGCGCCGTGGGAGCAGCGCGGGCAGCGCTATGTGGACAAGCTGGCCCGCCTGGCGGGGAAGCCGTACAAGCGCATCGTAGACAAAATGCCGGGCAATTTCACGATGGTCGGCTTGATCCACGCGATCCTGCCCAACGCGAAAATCATCCACAGCCAGCGCCACCCGGTGGAGACCTGCTTGTCGAATTACCGCATCCATTTCGCCGAGGGCCAGTTGTGGTCGTATAACCTGCGCACGCTGGGGCGTTACTATGTGCGTTACTCGAAAATGATGCAGCACTGGCGCGAAGAGTTCCCCGGCGCGATGTATGAAGTGCGCTATGAGGACAACGTGGCCGACGTGGAAGGCCAGGCGAAGAAGCTGATCGATTACCTGGGGCTGGAATGGAACGAGAACTGCCTGAATTTCTATAACCTGGACCGCCCGGTGAAGACGGCCAGCGCGACGCAGGTAAGAAAGCCGATCTACACCACCAGCACCAACCGCTGGCGCAAGTACGAGAAGTATCTCGGCCCGCTGCTCGAAGAGCTGGGCGACCTGGTGCCGGAATATGAGGCGCAGATCGCCCACCTGGGCACCCAAACACAGCCGAAAAGCTGACCCGCGATGGCCTTGCAGGCAAAGTATGACCCGCAGGAAGACCGCATGCGGCTGACCCTGCATGCGGACGCGGGCGAGGTGCATGTCTTCTGGGCCACGCGGCGCGACTGGCTGGGGCTGCTGCATGCGCTAAACGATGATGACAGGAGCGCGCCGGGTGCGCCGCCAGCGGCTGGCGGCGCCATGGCAAGCGGGGTTGAC
>JBAQUE010000195.1:0-3683 GCA_049297315.1 Rugosibacter sp. | reverse complement strand
CTCGCGCATTGGGCCGGCCTGCTGGCGCAGCACGATATTCCGTTCAGCACCGTACCGGACATTGCCCAGGTTTTGGACGACCCGCACTTTCGGGCGCGCGGCCTGTTTGGCGCTAATGCAAACGGCGTTTTCGTGCATTTTCCGGTCGCCATGAGCGGCATCGATCACGTTGCGGGGAACGAGCCAAGCGCACCCAAACTAGGCGAGCATAGCGACGCGATTCTGGCGAAATTCGGCGTGAGCGCGGCAGACATCAAGCGCTTGCGCGAGCAGGGCATCGTCGGCTAGAACTGTTCAGTATCAAGCAGCCAACGCCATACCACTGTGGCGCAGCAGCGCGTCGGGCTGCGGTTCGCGGCCGCGAAAAGCCTTGAAGGATTCCAGCGCCGGACGTGAGCCGCCGACGGACAGGATCTCGCGCCAGAAGCGTTCGCCGGTCGCCGCATCGAGCGTGCTGCCGGTTGTCTTGCTGGCTTCTTCAAACGCCTCGTAGGCATCGGCGGACAACACCTCGGCCCACTTGTAGCTGTAATAACCCGCCGCATAACCGCCGCCGAAAATGTGCGAAAACCCGTGCGGAAAGCGGCCCCATTTCGGCGGTATCAGCACGGCCACTTCCTCACGCACGCGCTGCAACAGCTTCATGAACCCCGCACTGTCTTGCTCGCTGTGCAGCAATAGATCGAACAGGCCGAATTCAACCTGGCGCAGCGTCTGCAAACCACTCTGGAAATTCTTCGCGGCGGTCATCTTGTCGTACAGCGCGCGCGGCAAGGGCTCGCCGCTGTCGACATGCGCCGTCATGCCGCTGAGCACATCCCATTCCCAGCAGAAGTTTTCCATGAACTGGCTGGGCAGCTCGACCGCATCCCATTCCACGCCATGGATGCCGGACACCGGCAGGTCGTCGACCTGGGTCAGCAGGTGATGCAGGCCGTGGCCGCATTCGTGGAACAGCGTGATGACATCGTCATGGCTGAAGGTGGCCGGCTTCTGGCTGGCGCCTTCGCCCACCGGCGCGGGGAAGTTGCAGTTGAGATAGGCGACCGGGGTTTGCAGCGAAAAGTCCCCGGAGGGGCGCAAAGCGCTGGCGCTGGTCGGGTTTACCACTAATCGGCGACGCGTGATCGCTTCGTCCATCCACGCGCCGCCACGCTTGGTTTCACGCGCATAGAGGTCGAGATAAAAGCGGCCGACCAGTTGGCCACCACGCTCGATGCGGAAAAAGCGCACGGCGGGATGCCACACCGGCGCAGTGTCGGGCTTGAGCTTGACGGCGAACAAGGTTTCGATGACGCGGAACAATCCGGCCAGCACTTTATGTTCCGGGAAATACTGCTTCACCTCATCGTCGGAAAAACTGTAACGCGCGAGCTTGAGCTTTTCGGCAACCCAGCCGTAATCCCAACTTTCCAGCGAGGTCATGCCCAATTCGGTTTTGGCGAACGCCGTCATCTCGGCGAGGTCGCGCTCAGCGAAGGGGCGCGCTTTGTGCGCCATGTCGCGCAGGAAAGTGGCGATCTGCGCCGGGTTGTCGGCCATTTTGGTGGCCAGCGACACCTCGGCAAAATTGGCGTAGCCGAGCAGCTTCGCCTCTTCATCGCGCAGCGCGAGCAGCCGGTTGATCACCGCAGTGTTGTCCCATTCGGCCTTGCCGAATTCCGCGGCGCGTGTGGCATAAGCGCGATACATGCGCGCGCGCAGCTCGCGGTTGGCGCAGTATTGCAGCACGGGCATGTAGGACGGCGCATGCAGGGTGAATTTCCAGCCCGGCTTGCCCTCCTTTTCCGCAGACTCGCGGGCAGCGGCCTTGGCGTCTTCCGGCAGGCCGGCGATATCGGCTTCGTCGGTAATCCATTCGGCATACGCGTTAGTGGCATCGAGCACGTTTTCTGAAAACTTCGCGCCCAGCGCCGCCAGCTCTTCCTGAATCGCCTTGAAGCGCGGTTTTTGTTCTTCGGGCAATGCCGCGCCGGAGAGGCGGAAATCACGCAGTTCGTTCTGGATGATCTTTTTGCGCGCGGCAGACAACGTGGCGAATTCAGGACTATCGGCCAGCGCCTGATACTTGGCGAACAGCGCCAGATTCTGGCCGAGGTCGGCATAAAAACTCGACACTTCCGGCAGCAGCGCGTTATAGGCCTCGCGCCAGGGCGGCACATCATTCACCGAATGCAGGTGGCCGACCACGCCCCAGGCGCGCGACAAGCGCTCGCCCGCATCCAGCATCGGCTGCACGAAGGCATCCCACGTGGCAGGCTTATCCACTGTCACCAATTGCGCAACCAGCGCACGGTTTTCTGTCAGCAACTGGCGAATCGCCGGCGCGACATGCTCAGGCGCAATCGTGTCAAAACGCGGCAAGCCGCTGAAATCTAGCAAGGGATTCATAAGTGGTGGCTGTGGAATGGGATCGCTTGATTATGCCGCAACCGCGCCCTATATAATCAAGGCAACCCCTCATCATCGCCCACAGGATATTTCTATCCAGAAACGGATTCAAACCATGTCTACCCGCCACGTTCGCCTTCTCATTCTTGGCTCCGGCCCCGCAGGTTACAGCGCCGCCGTGTATGCCGCCCGCGCCAACCTGAACCCGGTGCTGATCACCGGCATGGCGCAAGGCGGCCAGTTGATGACCACCACGGATGTCGACAACTGGCCGGCGGATGCCGACGGCGTGCAAGGCCCCGAGTTGATGGCGCGCTTCGAAAAGCATGCCGCACGCTTCAACACGGAAATGATTTTCGACCACATCCACACCGCCAAGCTCACCGAAAAGCCCATCCGGCTGGTCGGCGATGCCGGTGAATACACCTGCGACGCGCTGATCATCGCCACCGGCGCGTCCGCCCAATATCTTGGCCTGCCCTCCGAAGAAGCCTTCGCCGGCAAGGGCGTTTCCGCCTGCGCGACCTGCGATGGATTCTTCTACAAGAACCAGGAAGTCGCGGTGATCGGCGGTGGCAACACGGCGGTGGAAGAAGCGCTGTACCTCGCCAACATCGCCAGCAAGGTAACGGTCGTGCATCGGCGCGACAAGTTCCGTGGCGAAAAAATCCTGCAGGACAAATTGTTTGAAAAAGAAAAATCCGGCAAAGTGGTCATCAAGTGGAACACCACGCTGGACGAAGTGCTCGGCGATAAAACCGGCGTCACCGGCATGCGTGTTAAAGATGTGAATAGCGGCAAGACGGAAGACCTCGCGCTGCAAGGCGTGTTCATCGCCATCGGCCACAAGCCGAATACCGAATTGTTTACCGGCCAGCTCGAGATGGAAAACGGCTACATCGTCACCCAATGCGGGCGCAAGGGCAATGCCACAGCGACCTCGATCCCCGGCGTGTTCGCCGCAGGCGACGTGCAGGACCACATCTACCGCCAGGCCGTCACCAGCGCCGGCACCGGCTGCATGGCCGCGCTGGATGCCGAGCGCTATCTGGACGATCTGGCGGTTTAACGCCGCAGCGCATGCACCCATGAACCCATGGGGCGTGGCGGGCGGGACACCACACCGTGGCCAGAAAACCCTTCTCGCTCAGCCCGGAAGACCAGGCGCTGTTCCGCGCCGAAGTGGCCGGCGCGCGGCGTTTAATGTCTGACCGTCTGCACCACGAACCGTCGCCGCCGCTGGCGATTCCGCGCCAGCACCTGCACGACGAAAAACAGGCGCTGCACGAATC
>JBAQUE010000194.1:0-3981 GCA_049297315.1 Rugosibacter sp. | reverse complement strand
GCCTATGGCGGGGTAGTGCCCGAGCTGGCTTCACGAGATCACATCCGACGCTTGATTCCCTTGCTGAAACAAGTGCTGGAAGAAAGTAATTGCACACCTCAGGATATTGATGCCATTGCGTATACGGCAGGGCCGGGGCTGGCTGGCGCGCTGCTGGCCGGGGCCAGTTTTGCCGAGGCGCTGGGCCAGGCGCTGGATGTTCCGGTATTGCCTGTGCATCACCTTGAGGGACATTTGCTGTCGCCTTTGCTGGCCAGTGATGCACCCGCCTTCCCGTTTATCGCCTTGCTGGTTTCCGGCGGGCATACGCAGTTGATGGCCGTCACGCAGGTTGGCGGCTATGAATTGCTCGGTGAATCACTGGATGATGCCGCAGGCGAGGCCTTTGACAAGACGGCGAAGTTGTTGGGGCTGGGTTATCCGGGCGGACCGGCGCTGGCCAAACTGGCGGCCGCAGGCACGCCGGGGCGCTACAAGTTGCCGCGGCCGATGCTGAACAGCGGCGACTTGGCCTTCAGTTTTTCGGGCCTCAAGACGGCGGTGATGACGCAGCTGCGCGATAAGCCATTGAATGACGCCGAAAAGGCCGACCTGGCGGCCGAATTTCAGGAAGCGGTGACCGAAGTGCTGGTGGCGAAGGCCGTGGCGGCGTGTCGCCAGCGCCGACTTTCCCGGCTGGTGGTGGCCGGTGGCGTGGGCGCGAATCAGCGCTTGCGGCAGCGCCTGGACGCCGCCTTGGCGGCGATCGGCGGCCGCGCGTTTTATCCCGGGGCGGATTTATGCACGGACAACGGCGCGATGATCGCCTTTTGCGGCGCGCAACGTTTGCTGCAGGGTTTGGCGCCCACCCCTATGCGGCAAGGCGCGTTTGCCGTGCGCCCGCGTTGGCCGCTGGATCAGCTTTCCTTGGAGCCGTTGCCTGGCTGAGTTTTGGGCTGGGTTTTTTTCTTCGCGCCGATGCGGTCTTCGGTGCCGGCCAGCAGTTTCTGGATATTGGCCTTATGGCGCAGGATCAGCATAACTGAAATTATCGAGACGGCGATGACCACCACGGTAGGTTCATGACGCAGCATGGCGATGCTGGGCGCGCTGGCCGCGGCGACCAGCGCGGCGAGTGACGAATAGCGCGTGACGGCGGCAATCGCCAGCCAGATCGCCGCGACGATCGCGCCCAGTACGCCGGAAAAACCCAGCAGCACGCCCAGCGCCGTGGCCACACCCTTGCCGCCCTTGAAGCGCAGCGTGATGGGGAATACGTGGCCGAGAAAAGCCGCGACGCCAGCGGCCGCAACCGCCGTCTCGCCAGCGCCGAGTTTTGCGGCAATCACCATCGCCAGCCAGCCTTTGGCCGCGTCGCCCAGCAGCGTCAGCAATGCCGCCAGTTTGTTGCCGCTGCGCAGCACATTGGTCGCGCCGGGGTTGCCCGAGCCGAAACTGCGCGGGTCGGCGATGCCCACGGCGCGCGAGACAATCACCGCGAAAGGCAGCGAGCCAAGCAGATAACCGAGAAGGGGAGCCCAAACCAAATCCATGACAAAGTTCCTAGAATGGCGGGAATTCTAAACCGGGGATGCACTGTGGATTTGATTTTCATCGATGAGATGCGCGTTGAGGCGCATGTGGGCATTTTCGAGCGCGAGAAAGTGGCGCCGCAAACACTGGAAATCAATCTGACCTTCGGCGTGCCCGATGCGGCGGCGCAGAACGATGACATCGCGGCCACGATCCGCTATGACATGGTGATTGAGCGCATCCGCGCCGAACTGGCCGCGCGCCATTTCAATCTGCTGGAAACGCTGGGCGAATATGTCATTGACCTGCTGCTCAACGAGTTCGGCTCGCCCTGGGTCAGGATCAGCATCGCCAAGCTCGGCATCATGCCTGGCGTGCGCCGTGTGGGTGTGCAGATCGAACGCTCGCGGCGCGTCGAGTAACCGAATCGGGTTGCCGAGTTTCAGCCGCGCGGATGATGCCGCTGATGCAATTGCTTGAGCCGTTCGCGGGCGACGTGGGTGTAAATCTGGGTGGTCGAAATGTCGGCATGGCCAAGCAGGAGCTGCACTACGCGCAAATCCGCGCCGTGGTTGAGCAAGTGCGTGGCGAAGGCATGGCGCAACACATGCGGTGAAATTCGCTGTTGCGGAATGCCGGCATGCAGCGCGTATTTTTTGATCAGCGTCCAGAACATCTGCCGCGTCATGCCGGCGCCGCGCTGGGTGACGAAAATGGCATCGGATAGCCGCGCGCCAAGCAAGCTGCCGCGCGCTTCGGCGAGATAACGCGCCAGCCAGTCGGCGGCGATTTCGCCCAGCGGCACCAGCCGCTCCTTGGCGCCCTTGCCCAGCACGCGCACGACATTGTCATTCAGGCTCAGCTCGAACAGGCGCAGGCCGATGAGCTCTGAAACGCGCAGCCCCGTGGCATACAGCAGCTCCAGCATGGCGCGGTCGCGCAGGCCCAGCGGGGTATTGGTATCCGGCGCATCGAGTAAATCCGACACCTGCTTTTCCGTCAGTGTTTTCGGAAACCGCTGGATGGGCTTGGGCTTTTCAATATCGCGCAACGGGTCAGCCGGGATGCGGCCCTGGTCGAGCAGCCAAAGATAAAACCGCTTCAGGCTGGCCATCAGCCGCCGCTGGCTGGCCGATTTGATGCCGCCGTCGCGTGCATGCAGATGGGCCAGATAGGCATTGACTTCGGCGCCATGAACGCTGGCCAGCGTTGCTTGGCGAGCAGTGAGCCAGTTCGCAAACAGGCTCAAGTCGCTGCGGTAACTTGCCAGCGTGTTTTTCGCCAGGCCATCGGCCAGCCAGAGCGTATCGATGAACTCATCAATCAGCCGGGCATCAGCTTCGTTCATGCTGTAGCAGCCATCGCTTGATATCGAGCAGAAAGCCACCGCGATTGCGTGCAAAGCCGCCCAAACCCTGGTTGGCGGCGATGACACGGTGGCAGGGCACAATGACTGGGTACGGATTGGCGCCGCAGGCATTGCCCACCGCACGCGCACCGCTGCCAAGTTGCGCGGCGATGTCGCCATAACTCCGTGTTTCGCCGGTCGGGATGGCTGCGATGGCCTGCCAGACGCGGCGCTGGAAATGTGTGCCGGCAGGCGCCAGCGGCAGGCCGAAGACAAAATGCGGATCTTGCAGCCATGCCCGCAACTGGCGCACGGTTTCCTTGGCCAGCAGTGTGCGTGGCGGCTGCGGAGCGCATGGCGGCAAATATTCAATGCCCGTGATCTGGTCATCGTCACAGCGGATACCGATGGCAAAGGGTGGATCCTGATGAAAAGTCGGCGCTGGCAGGACGGCGGCAAAGCGAGTGGAATTACTGGTTTTTGTCATGTGGTTGTCGAAAGGTGCGCAAGTCCTGCCCATGCCGTTAGGAGATATGAATTGTGAAGCCTGATCGCATTATGCTGAATTAACGTTGACGACAGAGCTGAAATCAAAGATAATGCGCGGTTTCGCTGGAGGGGTTCCCGAGCGGTCAAAGGGATCAGACTGTAAATCTGACGGCTCTGCCTTCGAAGGTTCGAATCCTTCCCCCTCCACCAGCAGGTTTTAGAAGTGGTTTTCAGCATAATTCAGTAAGTAGCGTCGGCAGGGTTAGTTGGTTGAATGCCAAGTGTATTTTCAAGCGAGCGGCGGTAGTTTAGTGGTAGAACCTCAGCCTTCCAAGCTGATGATGCGGGTTCGATTCCCGCTCGCCGCTCCAGTGTTTTAGGAACAGGTTTTGCCCATGTGGCTCAGTGGTAGAGCACTCCCTTGGTAAGGGAGAGGTCACGTGTTCGATCCACGTCATGGGCACCATTTTTTGAACTTTATTGTTGATATTTTGTTGAGGTAACTGACATGGCAAAAGGCAAGTTTGAGCGTACGAAGCCGCACGTAAACGTGGGGACGATTGGTCACGTGGATCACGGCAAGACGACCCTGACGGCGGCAATCACGACGATCCTGTCGGCGAAGTTTGGCG
>JBAQUE010000193.1:0-1737 GCA_049297315.1 Rugosibacter sp. | reverse complement strand
CGGGACAGGAGTGCCAACCAGGTGAGCGGTCTTCCGCTCGCCGCTAACAGTTTATCTACCAGCGCATATTCGGAGTCTGCCATTTTGCCGACTTCACTGAGTAGTGATAGTTGGATTACGCCCTTGTTCAACTCGCGCAGCACACTGGCGTAGGCTTCCAATTCACTATCAGGTGCCAGCCGGCTGGCTACGGGTCTGCCTTTATAGCCGATATCGACAGGCAACCGGGAGGTACTGAACCCCAATGCGCCCGCGGTGATCGCTTCACGTAGCAGGGTTTTGATCCGGGCGGTTTCTTCTGGCGTAGAGGCGCGTTCAGTGGCTGCCTCCCCCAACACATAGTGCCGGAATGGCGTCAGCCCGGCCAAAAAACCCAGGTTAATGCCAGGCTGACGGCGCTGCATGGAGGCCAGATATTCAGGATAGCTTTCCCAGTCCCAGTCGATGCCGGCATTCAAAGCCGCTAGCGGCATGCCTTCGATGGTGACAAGATCTTCAACGGCAATATCCCGCCCGGAGAGTTTTACCGGTGCGATGCCCAGGCCACAGTTGCCGACAATGGCCGTGGTCACGCCATGCCACGCCGATGGGGTCAATAAAGGATCCCAGCATATCTGCGCATCGTAGTGGGTGTGGTTATCAATGAAACCTGGCGCAACAGTGAGGCCATCTGCATCGATAACTTTTTTCGCGCTGCCAGATACTTTGCCTATTTCACTGATGCGTCCGCCGTTGATGGCGATATCGGCCTGAAAACCGGGACTTCCGGTGCCATCTACAACTGTACCGCCACGGATCAATATATCGTGCGACATGACAATCCTCCTGATATTTATAGGTGTTTTTATGTAATTTGTTGCCAATTTTTTTATTCAATCGTACAGCATGTGTATTGCGATATTTCTTCTGAACCGTTTCCATATTAACGCACTTCAGCTACCCTTGCCGAGGTGTTGATAGCCGTCAGCCTGGCATATCGGGATTATTTTTTACTACCTTGATTTATTTGAAATTAATATCAAAAAATCGATAAGTAATTCATCTCAGGCTTTAATCTCTGCAAGAGATTCGTTAGAATATGGCGCTTTAATGCAATCTGCGGGTCTTGTTGAAAGGTAATTACATGAGCAGTGACGAAAAAGTCGATTGCGGCCGACGGCGCTTGTTGGTGGCTACTGCAGCGATGGGTGGTCTGGGTGGCGTTGCGGCGGCTGTGCCGTTTGTTGCCAGCATGCTGCCATCCGAGCGTGCCAAGTCGGCTGGGGCACCAGTCGAGATTGATATCAGCAAGCTGGCGCCTGGGCAGATGATGACGGTCGAGTGGCGCGGCAAGCCCGTATGGATCATCAATCGCACCAAGGAACAATTGGCTTCATTGCAAATTACGGATAGCAAGGTAAGCGACCCGCACTCTGACAAAAAAATGCAGCCTGAGTATTGCAAAAACGAGACACGCTCGATCAAGCCAGAGATTCTGGTTGCCGTAGGGATTTGTACCCATCTGGGATGCTCTCCATCCGAAAAATTCAAGACCGGCGCCGAGTCAGGCGTTGCCCCTGATTGGGCAGGTGGCTTTGTCTGTCCGTGCCATGGCTCCACATTTGACATGGCCGGCCGTGTGTATAAGAACAAGCCGGCGCCTGACAATCTCGAAGTTCCCCCGCATATGTATCTTGGCGATGCGCGCATTGTCATTGGTGAAGACAAGAATGGGGGCAAAGCATGAGAGCAACAAAT
>JBAQUE010000192.1:0-9425 GCA_049297315.1 Rugosibacter sp. | reverse complement strand
GGTGTACAGCGTGCACAGCATGGCGAGCGGCAGATTGACGCGAAAAACCACCGCGCAAATCGCCGCGCCGAGCATCTGGAATGGCCCCGGAATCAGGCCGCAGAAGAGTCCGGCGGCCACCGCGCCTGCGGCGGAACGGCGATTCAAATGCCACAGGCGGGGATGCAGCAGCGTGTTGGCAAATGGCGCGAACCAGCGGTTGTTGCGGATGACGTCGTGATCGGGCAGGAAGCGTTTCAGCGAGCGGCGCATAAATTTGGTGGCTTATGCCGCGACGCTGTGCACGGCGATTTCACCCAGTCCGTCGATGCCGCCCAGCAGCACGTCGCCTGCCACGACGGGACCGACGCCGGCGGGTGTGCCGGTGAAGATCAAGTCGCCGGGCTGGAGTTCAAAGTAACGCGACAAGTGGCTGATGGTTTCTGTTACCGACCAGATCATTTGCTCGATGCGGCCTTCCTGGCGCAGTTCGCCATTCACCTTGAGCCAGATGCTGCCGGCCTTGGGGTGGCCGATGCGGCTGACCGGATACAGCGGGGCTATCGGTGCCGACTGGTCAAAGGCTTTGGCCAGTTCCCACGGCTGGCCTTTTTCGCGCAGGGCGCTTTGCAGGTCGCGGCGCGTCATGTCGAGGCCAATGGCATAGCCCCAGATGTGGTCGTGGGCGCGCCGCTCAGTGATGTTTTTGCCGGCCTTGCCAATGGCGACGACGAGTTCGATTTCGTGGTGGTAGTTGCTGGTTTCCGGCGGATAGGTGATGGCGGTGCTGGCGCCAGCGGGCGCCGGAACAATCGCATCCGCCGGTTTGCAGAAGAAGAAAGGCGGTTCACGTTCGGGGTTGCCACCCATTTCCTTGACATGTGCGGCATAGTTGCGGCCGACGCAGTAGATGCGGTGCACGGGGAAGGTATCCTCGCTGCCGGCGACTGGCGCGGCGGGATGTGGTGCGGGAGTGATAACGTAGCTCATGAGGTTTTCCGGAAGTCTTCCTAAAATCGGGTGCACGTGATTATGCAGAATCGCTTTGCTCAACGGCGGAAATTTTAATGCGCGTATTGGTGTTGGCGTTCGCCGTGGGCGTTTGGTTGGTGCAGCAGCAGGCGGAACTGGCCGCGTGGCCGGATTTAATGGCAGGCGCCGGCGTGGCGTTGTTGCTGTTACTGATGATGCATGCCTTGCGTTCATGGGAAAAGTCGGCGTTGGTGATACGGCGGCTAACGCTAATCACATCGCTATCCGTGGCTGGTTTTGCATTCGGCTTTATCTGGGCGTCGGCCGGCGCCCACTGGCGCTTGGCCGAGGCCTTGCCGGCCGCCAACGAAGGACAGGACATTCAAGTCGTTGGCGTGGTCAGCAAGCTGCCGCAGCAAATCGAGCGCGGCGTGCGCTTCGAGTTTGACATCGAGCAATCCGCGGCCAGCGTGCCGCGACATATTTCGCTGGCCTGGTATCGCGGACGGGCCGACGATGCAGCGGAGGCCATCCAGGCCATGCCGCTGCACGCGGGCGAGCGCTGGCGCTTCACGGTGCGGCTGAAGCGCCCGCATGGCAATGTGAATCCGCACGGGTTTGATTACGAGGGCTGGCTGTTCGAGCGCGGCATCCGCGCGACTGGCTATGTGCGGCCGCCATACCAAATGAGCGCAACACGGCTGGATGCGGCCGTCTGGCGGCCGGCTTATGCCGTCGAGATGTTGCGCGAACGGATACGCGAGCGCTTTCAATCAGTCTTGCCTGATGCGCCCGACCGAACAAATTCTGCCGGCATTTTGATTGCGTTGGCGATTGGCGACCAGCAGGCGATTGCCCCCGCGCTGTGGCAGCAGTTTGCCAAAACCGGCATTACGCATTTGATGAGCATTTCCGGCCTGCATGTGACGATGTTGGCCGGGGTTTTTTACTGGCTGGTCGGCTGGCTGTGGCGGCGCTCAACGATCTTGCCGTTGCATCTGCCGGCGCAAAAAGCATCTGCCCTGGCTGGTTTTGTCGCGGCCTTTGCCTATACGCTGCTCGCCGGGTTTGCCGTGCCCGCGCAACGCACCTTGTACATGCTCGGCGTGGTCGCGCTGGCGCGTTTGCTGAACCGCGAAGTGGCCGTCTCGCGCGTGCTGGCGCTGGCTTTGCTGGTGGTGTTGATTCTCGATCCGTGGGCGGTGCTGGCGGCGGGTTTCTGGCTCTCGTTCGGCGCGGTGGCCTTGCTGTTTTATATCGGCAGCGGACGGTTGGGTGCGGCGCACTGGCTGGCTGAATGGGGCCGTGCGCAATGGGCGATCACATTGGGCATGCTGCCCGCGTTGCTGGCGCTGTTCCAGCAATTTTCGCTGGTCTCGCCGCTGGCCAATGCGGTGGCGATTCCGCTGGTCAGCTTTGTCATCACGCCGCTGGCGCTGGCCGGTGCGTTGCCATTCTTCGATCCGTTGTTGTGGCTGGCGAATTTCATTACGACTGGACTGATGTACTTCATTGACTGGCTGGCCGCGCTGCCGCTGGCCACCTGGCAGCAGGCCGCGCCACCTGCATGGATGGTGTTGCTGGCGCTGGGCGGCGGTGTCTGGCTGTTGTTGCCACGCGGGTTTCCGGCGCGCTGGCTGGGTTTGCTGGCATTCCTGCCACTGCTGACCATCACCCCGCCGCGTCCGCCAGCGGGGACGGCGGAAGTTGCGGTGCTGGATGTCGGGCAGGGCCTGGCGATTCATGTGCAAACCGCGACGCATGATCTGCTGTTTGACGCCGGCCCGGCGTATTCCGCCGAGGCGGACAGCGGCAATCGCATCATCGCGCCCTACTTGCGGGCGATGGGTGTGCGGCAGCTGGATGAAATGATTGTCAGCCATGCCGACAACGACCATGCGGGCGGCGCGGAATCCGTGCTGGCCAGCGTGCCGGTGGGTTTGTTGCGCACTTCATTGCCTGACGACCATCCTCTGAAGGAAATGGCGGTAGCGCAAGCCCCTTGCCGCGCGGGTGACTCCTGGGATTGGGATGGCGTGCGCTTCACGATGCTGCATCCGCCCGCCGGCTTGCAAGCGAAGAAGACCAATGCCGTTTCCTGTGTGTTGAGCGTGAATGCCAGCGGGCGGCGCCTGTTGATCACTTCCGATATCGAAGCCGCGCAAGAGTCGGCGCTGGTGATACGCCGCGAAGCAAGTCCCCTTGGGGGACGGCGGGAAGGCAACGCGGCCAATGCCCTGGCGGCGGATGTGCTGACCGTGCCGCATCACGGCAGCCTGACTTCGTCGAGCGTGGAATTCATTGCCGCCGTGGGTGCGCAGGATGCCATCTTTCCCGTCGGTTACCGCAACCGTTTTGGCCACCCCAAGCCGGACGTGGTGGCGCGTTATGTGCAGAGCGGCGCACACCTGCACCGCACGGATGCCGATGGCGCGGTCAGCGTGCGGCTTGGGCCGGCCGGCATCCATATCGAACACGAGCGCGCGGCGCGGCGGCGCTACTGGCAGGCGGGTGAATAGAAGGGCGGTTGCTGAAAGTTGTGTCCGGGCCATTCTGCTACCATGACAACTGACTTGCCCATGTGCATTACGCGACAGGTCGCCAAGGTTCTATCAATTCAAATCACAAGGAGGAATAAAAATGAATATTGCACTGATCTGCGTCGCCCTGTTGGGCTTTCTGGTGGTTGCGCTTGGTTTTGCGGTTTCGATGACGCGCGGCAAGACCAAAACCTTTTTTGGCTACCCCATAGATCCGACCGACCCCCTGTACAAAATGGTGCGCGCCCACGGCAATACGACGGAATACGCGCCAGTACTCGCTATCGTTATTTTTGCGCTGGGTACGCTGAATCCCGCGCCATGGATTTTGTGGTGCATGGGGCTGGCCACCTTCTCGCGCTATGCCATTGCGCTGGGGATCATTCTGTCCTCATCTATGGAACAGGCACATCCTTTGCGTCTCATCGGCTCATTGGGCACCTATGTCTTCGGCATCACGCTGAGCGTGACGCTGTTGCTGAAAGCCTGCCAGATAGCCTGACGCATGGGTTGGGCAATCGCATGAATCTCATACAAGCCGAGGAGTTGGCGTGGTAGTTGTCTGAAGCGGCGATGAGGCGACGGACCTTGAGACCGTCCTTGCGCTTGACAGGAGCGAGGCGAATGAGATTCAAGGTAATATGACGGAGCACGGCGAAGTTATGTGCGGCGTGACCGGTGCGGGCTCGCATCTGGTCATCGCAAAAGACGACATCCCTGCACCAGTTAATCTGTTGGAGCAGGAAAAGGCGGCCTTGTTTTAGACAGTGTTAGATAGGTCGCCTGCCAATTTCCGAAGAATCATAAAGAAAAGACGATCAGCGTGTTTAAGATTTTGCCCCTGAACATTGCGTTATTCATCTACTTCGCGGCGCTGTTGGCTATGGCAATGGCCTTGCCACCAGAGACAACTAATCGCATGTTTAGTGAGGATGGTGTTTTCGAGACTGGGAGCGTTTTACTGTGGATTGGAATGAGCGTTGCGCTCGCGTACACCAGAACATATTGGGATATTAAAATATGGCTTTCGCTTACATCTCTGTCGTTATTCGCGGCGATGCGGGAGCTGGACTTTCAAAAGGCCTTTACAACCGAGGGCTTTATGAAGGTCAATTATTATTACAACCCCGGCATACCATTTGTTGAGAAAATGATTGCTGGTTCAGTTTTCGCGGTAATTTTAATAATTGCAATATATTCTGTATGCAGGGCAGTGAGATTCATACGTAAAGGCGGGTTTAGGACGTTGCGTGGAGTTCTCCTGCTTGAAATTGTTCCCCTGCTTGTTATCACAAAGATTTGCGACAGATTACCAGGAATTCTCAAGAGTGACTTTGACTATTCAATGAGTGATCAGTTATCTGCCATTACTTTAGTGATAGAAGAAGGAGGTGAGATGATTATCCCCGTACTGTGTATTATCGCCATCATTTCAAAGAAGCGGGAACTCGTTATCACTAGGCAATCGTGAGCCGGTCACGTTTTTTCGGTCAGTCAGCTAAGCTAAGGCTGACCGGTTGAAAGGCACGTGAACCATGGGAACGAAGCGCAAGCAACACAGTGCGGAATTCAAGGCACAAGTCGCAATGGCGGCCTTGGCGGGAGACAAGACGCTGGCCGAACTGGCGTCGGCGTACGGCGTCCAACCGGGCTTTGAATTCTGCCTCCATGGACTACCCTAAAAACGCAGAAAACTACACAAATCAACACGCTGTGAACGGCCCCCTTGCAACCGATTGATCGTGAACGACGATTTCAGTTGTTTACGACGTTGTCATTCATGTGATTGCCTTGGCCGCATGGGTTGGGCGGCATGGGCCGGTTTTGCCGCAGAGTATAATTTGTGCCTTCCTGATCGCCGCCCAATTCCTTTTCGTTATGGCTGAATTCCTTGCGCTGCGCGGCTCTGCTGCGTTTTCGGCGTCCCGTCTTGTCCGGTTGCAACAAGTTGTCCGCAGGCTGTCCCCCTCTGCCAGCATCACTGCCGAACACTGGTATTTCATCGAGTTGCTGGCGCCGCTGGGCGCGGATGAGACTTCACGGCTCAAGGAATTGCTGGGGATTGCTTCAGTAGATACGGAAACGCCGGCGGGTAAATTGCTGCTGGTGACGCCGCGTCTGGGCACGATTTCGCCGTGGAGCAGCAAGGCGACGGACATCGCACGCAATTGCGGTTTCGCACAGGTGGCGCGCATCGAACGCGGCACGGCGTTTCATGTCACCGGTTTCAAGGGAGAAAAGTCGGCGCTGGCGGCACGGCTCCATGACCGCATGACCGAATCCGTGCTCGATGCCATCGGCCAGGCGCAGGCCTTGTTTGCGCAGGTCGCGCCGCAAGCGCTGGCCATGGTGGATATTCTGGCCGGCGGCCGCGCTGCGTTGGCGGCGGCGGATGCCGCGCTGGGCCTGGCGTTGGCGGCGGATGAAATGGATTATCTGCTGGAGAATTTCAACAGGCTCGGGCGCAATCCGACGGATGTCGAGCTGATGATGTTCGCGCAGGCGAATTCAGAACATTGCCGGCACAAGATTTTCAACGCGACGTGGAGCGTGGATGGCGAGGCGCAACCCTTGTCACTGTTCGGCATGGTGCGCGAGACGCACAAGGCGAACCCCGCCGGCACGGTGGTGGCCTACTCGGATAACGCGGCGGTGCTCGAAGGCGCGCAGATCCGCCGCTTCATGCCGCTGGCCGATGGCGGCTACGCCTGGCGCGAGGAGATGACGCATTTTCTGGCCAAGGTCGAAACCCATAACCATCCGACGGCAATTTCTCCCTTCCCCGGCGCGGCAACGGGTTCCGGCGGCGAGATCCGCGATGAAGGCGCGACGGGGCGCGGCTCGAAGCCGAAAGCCGGGCTGGTGGGTTTTTCTGTATCCAATTTGCGTATCCCCGGTTATGAACAGCCGTGGGAGGCGGCTTACGGCAAGCCGGAACGGATCGCCTCGGCGCTGGACATCATGATCGAGGGGCCGCTTGGCGCGGCGGCTTTCAACAACGAATTCGGGCGCCCGAACCTGACCGGTTATTTCCGCACCTTCGAGCAGGATTTTGCGGGCGAGGTGCGTGGTTATCACAAGCCCATCATGCTGGCGGGCGGCATTGGCAATATCGCCGCGCGCGATGCGTTCAAGATCAAGTTTCCGGCAGGCACGCTGCTCATCCAGTTGGGCGGCCCCGGCATGCCGATTGGTCTGGGCGGCGGTGCGGCCTCGTCGATGGCGACGGGCAGCAATACGGCTGACCTTGATTTCGCTTCGGTGCAGCGTGGCAATCCGGAAATGCAGCGGCGCGCGCAGGAAGTCATCGACCGCTGCTGGCAGTTGGGCGAAGCGAATCCGATTCTGGCGATACACGATGTGGGCGCCGGCGGCTTGTCGAATGCGATGCCCGAGCTGGCGCATGATGCCGGGCGTGGCGCGGCGTTTGACCTGCGCGCGATACCCAGCGAAGCGCCGGGCATGAGTCCGCGTGAAATCTGGAGCAACGAGGCGCAGGAGCGTTATGTGCTGGCGCTTTCCCCCGCGCGGCTGGACGAGTTCCGCGCCTTGTGCGAGCGCGAGCGTTGCCCTTTCGCCGTGTTGGGCGTGGCGACTGATGATGGCCAGCTCACGCTGCGCGATGCGCATTTCGGCAACCTGCCGGTGGATATGCCGATGGAAGTATTGCTCGGCAAGCCGCCGCGCATGCACCGCGATGCCGTGCGCCAGACCGTGCGGATGCCGGCGCTCGATTTGGCGGTGATTGACCTCGATGAGGCGGCGCGGCGCGTGCTGCGTTTGCCGGCGGTGGCATCGAAGAATTTCCTGATCACGATAGGTGACCGCTCGGTGGGCGGGCTGACCACGCGCGACCAGATGGTCGGGCCGTGGCAGGCGCCGGTGGCCGATGTGGCGGTGATGGCGACAGGTTATGACACGCTGCATGGCGAGTGTTTTGCGCTCGGCGAGCGCACGCCGCTGGCTTTGCTCGACGGCCCGGCGGCCGGGCGCATGGCGATCGGTGAAGCGTTGACCAACCTGGCGGCGGCCGATGTCGGCGAGATTGTCCGCATCAAGCTCTCTGCCAACTGGATGGCTGCGGCCGGGCACGGGCACGAAGATGCGGCGCTGTTCGACACGGTCAAGGCCGTCGCGCTGGATTTTTGCCCGGCGCTGGGTGTGGCGATTCCGGTGGGCAAGGATTCGCTGTCGATGCGCACGCGCTGGGAACAGGACGGCGTGCAAAAGCAGGTGATCGCGCCGCTGTCCTTGATTATCACGGCGTTTGCGTCCGTTGGCGATGTGCGCCGCACGCTGACGCCCGAATTGCGCCGCGATGCCGAGGTTGGCGAAACCGAACTGCTGCTGATTGATCTGGGCGCGGGGCAAAACCGTCTGGGCGGTTCCGCGCTGGCGCAGGTGTATGGCGTCAGCGGCGATACGCCGCCGGATGCCGACGCGGGCTTGCTCAAGGCCTTCTTCGGCGCGATCCAACAGCTCAACCGCGCGGAGAAAATCCTCGCCTATCACGACCGCTCGGATGGCGGCTTGTGGGCGACGCTATGCGAGATGAGTTTCGCTTCGCGTGTCGGTGTGTCGCTGAATCTCGATGCGCTGTGCTACGACACGCTGATGAATGATGTCGATGGCCTGGAACGCCGCCCGAACATGCTGGCTGGCCGCACGCGCGATGCGCTGCTCGCGCCCTTGTTCAGCGAGGAACTTGGCGCGGTGCTGCAAATCCGCCATGCCGACCGTTCGGCCGTGATGCAGGTCTTGCGCGATGCGGGTTTGAGCCGCGTGACGCATTTCATCGGCAATACCAATACGCAGGACGAAGTGCGCATCTGGCGCAATGCACAGCGGGTGTTTTCCGCGCCGCGCAGCGAATTGCAACGCACCTGGAGCGAAGTCAGTTGCCAGATCGCCCGGTTGCGTGACGACCCGGCCTGCGCCGAGGAGGAATTCGCCGCGCTATTGGATACCCAGGATCCCGGCCTGTCGGCACACCTCACGTTTGATCCGCAAGCGCCATTTGTGATTGGCGGTGCACGTCCGAAAATCGCGATCCTGCGCGAGCAGGGCGTGAATGGGCAGGTCGAGATGGCGGCGGCTTTCGAGCGCGCCGGTTTTGCGCCATTCGATGTGCATATGTCCGACTTGCAGGCCGGGCGCGTGCACCTGGCGGATTTCAAGGGCCTGGCCGCCTGCGGCGGTTTTTCTTACGGCGATGTGCTGGGCGCGGGGCAGGGCTGGGCGAAATCGATCCTGTTCAACGCGCAATTGCGCGACGAGTTCGCGGCGTTTTTTGCGCGCGGCGACAGCTTTGCGCTGGGCGTGTGCAACGGCTGCCAGATGATGGCGCATCTGGCGCCCATCATTCCCGGCGCGGCGCACTGGCCGACGTTCCAGCGCAACCGCAGCGAGCAGTTCGAGGCGCGTCTGGTGATGGTGGAGATTCCCGATTCACCCTCGATTTTCATGAGTGGCATGGCGGGTTCAAAGTTGCCGGTGGTGGTGTCGCACGGCGAAGGGCGCGCGGTGTTTGCTGATTCTGGCGCGATGACACGGCGTGAAATGACCGCATTGCGCTATATCGACAACTGTGGTGCTGTGGCGAGCAGCTATCCAGCCAACCCCAATGGCTCGTCGGATGGCTTGGCGGGCGTCACCACAGCCGATGGCCGCTTCACGATCATGATGCCGCATCCCGAACGGATTATCCGCACGGCGCAGATGTCATGGCATCCGCGCGGGTGGGGCGAAGATTCGCCCTGGCTGAATTTGTTCCGCAACGCACGGCGCTGGCTAGGCTGATTGGGTCCTCGCGGCGCGTTGCAGGGCGTAGGCGAACGTCAGGCCGGTTACCGCAATCAATCCGCTGCAGGCCAGGATGATGGCCGAAGTGCCGACGCTTTCGACGGCTTGCGAGGCGCTGTAGACGCCGATGGA
>JBAQUE010000191.1:0-4389 GCA_049297315.1 Rugosibacter sp. | reverse complement strand
ACCTGACGATTTGTTGCGCTGATGATGTCGCGTAATGCCTCCTTGGCGACATCCAGGCCTATTTCCCGTCCATGAAAGCCCGCGTAAGCAATCACCCGATTAAGCGCACCTTCCAGTTCACGTACATTGGAACGCAGATTTTTGGCAATCAAGAAACATACTTCATCAGATATCTGGATATTTTCCGCTTCAGCTTTCTTTTTCAGGATGGCGATCCGCATTTCCAGCTCTGGCGGTTCGATGGCTACGGTCAATCCCCAGTCAAAGCGGGAAATCAACCGTTCTTCAAGTCCCTGGACATCTTTTGGATAGGTGTCTGAGGTAATGATGATTTGTTTTTTTGCGCCAATCAAGGCGTTGAATGCATAAAAGAATTCTTCCTGGGTTCTGTCCTTGCGGTTGAAGAACTGGATGTCATCAATCAGCAATAAATCAAGCGAACGGTAGTATTGCTTGAAAGCATCCCGGCTGTTTTGCTGGAAGGCCTTTACCATGTCGGAAAAATAATCTTCGGCGTGAACATAGCGGATTTCCATTGCTGGGTTGGCTGTGTATATCGAGTTGCCAATCGCATGGATCAGGTGGGTTTTGCCCAAGCCCACCCCGCCATAAATGAAGAGCGGGTTATAAGCCCCGCCGGGGTTCATGGCAACCTGCTGAGCCGCAGCACGCGCCAGGTCATTGGCGCGGCCAGTGACTAATGTATCAAAGGTGAAGTCAGCGGTTAAATGAGTTTTTGTGTAGCCTGGATTGTGCGTTTTAATTTTCGCTGCTGTTGATATTGTTTCAGCTTTTGGGGATTCATCCATGTCAGCCGATTGGGCAGGAATGGGTGCTATTTCGTCAACAGTGAGCTGGACGTTGATTGGCGCGGAAAAGTACTCGCGCCCCAGTGCCTCGATTTGGGAAAGGTAGCGTTCCCGCACCCATTGCATGATGAACCGGTTGGGCGCCACCAACTGGAATCGTGTTTTTTCGTTTGGGTCGCATTCCAGGCGCAACCCCTTGATCCAGGTGCTGAACTGCTGGGCAGGCAGTTCCTGCTCAAAGCGATTTAAACAGGTGGACCAGAATTCATTCATCAAAATCAGTCAGCATGAAAATAAGGCGTCTGTCGCTTGGGTATAGAAGGTATCGGGATTGGATTCTAGCCGTTTCTCCAAGAGTTATCCACAGATATTCTGCCAACAAGATGAGGTTTATATTGACAAAATCTGCCCGGGAAGCTCTAATTAGAGGCTTTTCTCAGTTTGGGGATTTTTCATGAAACGTACTTACCAACCTTCTGTTGTACGCCGCAAGCGTACCCATGGTTTCCTTGTTCGCATGCGCACCCGTGGTGGGCGCGCAGTCATTCGCGCGCGTCGTGCGAAGGGCCGTCATCGTCTCGCCGTCTAAACGTCATTTCCTGTTTGGTTCCGAGCGGCGGCTGCATCGTCCGGAAGAGTTTTCCCTGGTGTTTTCCTCACGCTTGATGGTTCGTGATGGGCGTGACATGCCGTTTGTGTTGCATTATCGGTTATCTGGCAATGGTGGTCCGTCACGCTTGGGTATTGTCGTGCCAAAGCGGTATGCCAAGGCGGCTTCCCTGCGCAATGCCATCAAACGGCAGGGGCGCGAGGCTTTTCGCTTGTTGGCGGACGAAATTCCGCCATGTGATCTGGTGTTGAGGCTAAATCGTTCCCTGGGTGAAGTTAACAGCCGTGATAAGTTCAAGCGTAAAGAGTGGCGGATAATGATGGATGCGTTATTCAAGCGCGCTGTGACCGTCTTACCAACTCGATGACTTCCTGGGTTGTCCAGATCCTGCTGTTTTTGATCCGTTGTTATCAATGGGCAATCAGTCCGTTGCTGGGTAGCCGTTGCCGTTTTGACCCGAGTTGTTCCGCCTATGCGGCGGCTGCTTTGCGACGATACGGATTAGGCGCTGGACTATGGCTGGCAGTGCGCCGCATAGGCCGGTGCCATCCCTGGCATCCCGGTGGATACGACCCCATCCCCTGATGTTTTTCATATATGGCTTACTGCCGAGAGAGTAATGGATAACCGACGCTTGATCCTGTTTCTGGTATTTAGTTTTTCGCTGATCATGCTCTGGGATGGCTGGCAAAAACAAAACCGTCCCTTGCCATTGCCTGGCGAGACAGCAACGGCGCAAGGTTCGCCTGCAGCGGCTGTTCCGGCGCCCACAGGCGCAAGTGGCGGTGGTACGGGGGTAATACCCGCTGGTGGCGCCGGTGTTCTGGCAAACGTGGCGACGACTACGGTGGAGACAGATATCTATGTGGCCGAAATATCGGCTCGCGGCGGCGATATTACCCGCTTGGCGCTGAAGCACCATCCGGATACCGAGGATAAAAACCGCAATTTTGTCCTTCTGGATAATGGCGGCAAGCATGTGTATCTGGCGCAGTCGGGGGTGATAGGCGAGGGTTTGCCCAATCACCGCAGCCTGTGGCGCATGGTGGGTAACGAGCATCAGTTGAAAGCGGGTGAAAATAGCCTTAAGGTTTCGCTAGAGTCTGATACTGCGGATGGTAGAAAGATAGTAAAGACTTACATTTTTCATCGGGGAAGCTATCAGATTGATGTGCTGCAAGAGGGGCTTCCTGCAAAAGCTTATGCCTATTATCAGTTCACCCGCGATGGCAAGCCGGCAGAAGTGCACCACAATGTGATGAATATGGGCGTTTCAACCTTTACCGGGCCGGCGGTTTTTACCGAGGCCGATAAATTCCAGAAAGTCAGTTTTGCCGATATCACCAAGAACAAGGCCAAATTTGCCAGCAAGGCGGACAATGGCTGGCTGGCCATGGTGCAACATTATTTTGTCGGCGCCTGGTTACCACCGTCAGGCATGGCGCGCGAGTTTTACATGCGCTCCATTGGCGATAATCTTTATTCGGTGGGCGTTATTTTGCCCGTTGGGGCGGATGGCAAGAGTTCGGTTTCGCTCTACGCCGGTCCTCAAGAGTTGAAAAACCTGAAAAACATCGCGCCTGGTCTGGAGCTGGTGGTCGATTATGGCTGGCTGACCGTCATTGCCGCGCCTTTGTTCTGGGTGCTGGGCATGATTCATAAACTGACCGGCAACTGGGGCTGGGCCATTATTGGGCTAACATTTTTGCTCAAACTGGTTTTCTTTCCGCTGTCTGCGGCGAGCTACAAGTCGATGGCCAAGATGCGCCTGGTCACGCCCAAGCTGGCAAAACTGAAAGAAACTTACGGCGACGACAAGATGCGCCTGAATCAGGAAATGATGGCGCTTTATAAAAAGGAAAACATCAATCCGCTGGGTGGTTGCTTGCCGATCCTGGTGCAAATACCGGTTTTCATTGCACTCTACTGGGTGCTGCAGGGTACGGTGGAAATGCGGAACGCGCCTTGGATTGGCTGGATTACCGATTTGTCGGCGCAGGATCCCTACTATGTCCTGCCGTTGATCATGGGGGTGACCATGTTCATCCAGACCAAACTCAATCCGGCGCCACCCGATCCGCTGCAAGCTAAGATCATGCTGATGATGCCGATTCTGTTTACCGGGATGTTCCTGTTCTTTCCGGCGGGTCTGGTGCTGTATTGGACAGTCAATAACCTGCTGTCGATCGCCCAGCAATGGCAGATTACCCGGTTGATCGAGTCAGGCAAGTCGGCTTGAGCCTATTCCCGCCGGTAGTTTGGCGGGCGTTACCCTTCCTCATTTAGCGAGGGAATTCCGCATGTTGGCAAATGTGCCGGACACCATTGTCGCCATCGCCACGGCGCCGGGGCGTGGCGGCATCGGTGTCGTGCGTGTATCCGGCGCGGCGCTGGCTGATTTTGCATGGCGCCTGTGCGGCAAAATGCCTGAACC
This sequence comes from Rugosibacter sp., assembly GCA_049297315.1. Classification (GTDB taxonomy): domain Bacteria; phylum Pseudomonadota; class Gammaproteobacteria; order Burkholderiales; family Rhodocyclaceae; genus Rugosibacter. Next base: position 536 of record JBAQUE010000191.1, on the reverse strand, counting down.
ACGCCGTGTCACCATCGCCGACTTTTTGGCGGTCGACGGGGCGGTGATAGATCGCGGCGTACTGTTGTATTTTTCAGCGCCGCATTCGTTTACCGGTGAAGATGTCATTGAGCTGCAAGGACACGGCGGCCCCGTGGTCATGCAGCTTTTGCTCGCGCGCTGCGTAGCGCTGGGCGCGCGCATCGCGCAGCCGGGCGAATTCACCCGGCGTGCTTTTTTGAATGACAAGATGGATTTGGCGCAAGCCGAGGCGGTCGCCGACCTGATCGATGCCGGAACGGCGGCTGCGGCGCGCGCGGCCTTGCGCTCCCTGTCCGGCGAGTTTTCCCGTGAAGTGCAGGCATTGGTTGCCCGGCTGACCGAGTTGCGCATGCTGATCGAGGCGACGCTGGATTTTCCGGAAGAAGAGATTGATATCCAGACTGATGCGGCAAGGCGGCTGGCGGCGTTGCGGCAGGATATCGAGGCGCTCCGGTCTCGCGCCCGTGCAGGCAGCGTCTTGCGCTCCGGCCTGCATGTGGTGCTGACGGGCATGC
>JBAQUE010000190.1:0-12039 GCA_049297315.1 Rugosibacter sp. | reverse complement strand
GCGCATTGCCCGAGGAACATCTGTTTCCAGGATTGGATAAAAGCGAGCACGGCCTGACTGAAGTGGCCTGCGATACTTGGGAAGGCTTCATTTTTGTCAATGTCGATCCAAAACCCGAGAAAACCCTACGTGAATACCTGGGTGAAGATGTCTATAACGGCTTTAACGGGCTGTTCAAGAACTACACCATGATTAACCGGTTGACAATGGTCGTACCACTCAACTGGAAAGCCTGCATCAATGCATTTGTCGAGACGTATCACTTCTCGACGGTACATTTACCTTCGGCAGGCAACGTGGCACTCAGCCGCGACTACCCCAATGGCCGTTTGCTGGCGTTCCGCGAGCACGGGGAACATTGCCTGGGTTCCGCGACGACGGGTATTACGCCAGAGTCTTTCGCGCCAACCCCGACGCAGCAACTGGTCGGCAAGTTTGGTGGCAATGCGCTAGCACTGGTGGATGACAAGGGAATTTCCAACCCACCCGCGGTTAACCCGCAAAAATTGCCGGACTGGCTGACGGACATCATGATTGTTTTTCCGACACATGATATCCAGGTGTTGAAAGGCTTGATGTTTACTCTTGATTGCTGGCCAATCAGCCATGACAAAACATTCTGGCAGGCATCGGCCTATCTGTTGCCACGCAAAACTGCTGCTGAGGATGTTGTCGCCGAATACAGCCGAGCGCACATCCGTGACTTGCTTCGCGAGGACATCTATAACCTGGCGATGATCCAGACCAACCTGAATTCTGGGTCCAAGAAGTTTCACATCCTTGGCGAGATGGAGCCGCTGGTGAAACATACCTACAAGGCAGTTGCCGAGCGTGTCGGCAGCGGTTGGTAATAATCCTGTCAATTTAATCGGAGAGAGAGAATAGAAATGAGTGAAAACCAGTTGCCAAAACCTTTTTCGGAAATCGCGGTACTGAAGAAATACCTGCATTTTGCGTTGCCCACCACCAAAGAGCGCCTGCGTGCCCGTGTGGCGAGCACCATGCCTGAACTTCAAGGGTTTTATGATGAAGTCGGCCCCCACATGGATGCCATCCTGACCTATTTGAAAGACTTTCCCCCGAACGAGAAAGATCTGGCGCCTGATGTGTTGTGCCTGGTGCGTTTGGGCAAGGCTTACATGGAAGCCTCTTTATCTGTCGAGATGTTCCACGCCCCTGACGAGCCTAATGTAGGGACTTTTGAAAACATGGAGTTGGAGTCTTTCTAAACCCGGACTTTTATCCGCTATCTAAAAAAGGGGATGCGTAACGCATCCCCTTTTTTATTTATCCAGCGCGTTGCCAGCTTTTTTGGATGGGCTGTTAGCTTGATTTCCTATTTTGCGGCAAAGTTGTAGTTATTCATGCTGAATAAGTGGCTTCTTACCCACGCCTCCACGCTGGTAACAGGCCGAATGGCAGGGTTGTCACCGTGGCTGTCAAAATAATAGCTATTGGATGCTGCGCAATCCCCAACGGCAAATATGGTCTTCTTTGCTTTACGCAGGACGTTTTGAAAATCCTTGTCGTGTGACTCTTTTTTGACTTCAATGTAATTGGCATGCTTACGTTGCGCCGCTTGCAGGCAGCGCGCCATATGCCGGGTCTGGTTTTCGATCATGCCAAAATAAGAAGCATTGCTCAGGCTATAAGGCCCGAAGATCATGAAGAAGTTCGGGTAGTTGGGCACGGTCGCCCCCATAAATGCCGAATAGCGGTTTACATCCCAAAAATCGCTGAGCTCAACGCCGTTTTTCCCATAAATCCGGAATGTTGGCAGGGCGCCTTTTTCAAAAACCTGAAACCCCGTCGCGCAGATCAATGTATCAATTTCGCGCTCTTTGCCATCGGTTGTGACTATGCCTTTTTCTGTAATTCGCGCAATAGGCGTCGTTACCAGTTCCACATTTTCCCGATTGAACACCGGATAAAACTTGCTGGTAAAACTGGGGCGCTTACAGCCAAAGTCATATTTGGGGATCAGCTTCTCCTGAATGACAGGATCATTCACTTGGTTACGAATGTGATTGATGCACTGCTTTTCAGTCCATTTCAGGAGACGTTCAAATCGTTTATATCTGATCAGGCCATGGATAAATATCAGATCGGTAAAGAGCGACAACGTCCACCGCGACAGCCTCTGGAAAAACGGGATATTCTTAAATGCTTTCTGCATCCCCTCGCTAATGGCGACCTCCGGTTTTGGCAGCAGCCAGATCGGCGTGCGCTGATATACGGCAAGGCTCTTTAGTTTCGGGACAATCGCAGGTACGAGCTGGATAGCCGTCGCGCCAGTACCGATCAAGCCGACACGCTCGCCGGTCAGGTCATGGCGATGGTCCCAGCGCGCGGTGTGGAGTTTTGTGCCCTTGAACTCATCGATTCCAGGGATATCGGGCATTTTGACAATCGAGAGAAACCCGCTTGCGCTGACCAGATAACGGGAAGTGATTGCCTCGCCACTCTCCAGATACGTAGTCCATAGGTTGCGCTCCCCGTCGTAGACCGATTTGGTGACAGCCTTGTTGAACTGGATATGGGAACGCACATCGTATTTTTCAGCGCAATGATCCGCATACTGCTTTAACTCTGATCCAGGAGGATACAAACTCGACCAGTACGGGTTCTGCTCAAAGGAAAATGAGTAAGTCAGGCCGGGAATATCGACATGCAGGCCGGGATACGTATTATCGCGCCAGGCTCCACCCAGATCGCCCGCTTTTTCAAGGATTACATAGTTATGGATGCCAATTTTATTCAGCTTGATACCCGCGCCGATGCCGGCAAATCCAGAACCAACAACCAATACTTCGTAATCTGTCTTGCTCGATGCGGATTGATTTTCCGCCGTTGCGCTAACTGCCGCCATAATACCCCCCCTATTATTTTCAGACGTACCGTCAACATCGACTCTGACTCAGTAATGGTCACAGACATGACGATGAAACCTGTTATTTATTAACTATACTACAAGAAGACACGGTAGCGTCGCCATAAAAAATCAATTCATAATTCATAATACTCAGGAGCGGGAAATGAAAAAAAGAGAACTCATGCTGATGCTGGCATTGCTGGCGGGCAGCGTGCAAACTTTTGCGGGCGCATCGTTCCCTGATGATGCCGCACTGCGCAACGATGCACGCACTACAGGGGATGTCTTGACCTATGGCATGGGCTACGACCAAAAACGCTACAGTCCATTGGCCAAAATCAATCGCGGCAATGTCAAAAAACTCACCCCATTGTGGAACCTGAGCCTGGACCATTCCGCCAACGCATCGGTGCAACCCTTGGTGATTGATGGCGTAATGTATGTCACCATGCACAATGCGACCATCGCAATTGATGCCCTGACGGGGCGCCAAAAATGGAAGATCCCCGTTGATCTGCCTGCCGACGTATATGCCTCGGTCTGCTGTGGCGCCCAGTCGCGTGGCGCGGCGGCATTCGATGGCAAGTTGTACCGCACGACGCTGGATGCGCGCGTGATGGCGCTGGACATAAAGACGGGGAAGACCTTATGGACCACCACGCTTGCCGACTACAAGCAAGGCTATACATTCACCTTGGCGCCACTGGTGGCCAACGGCGTCGTGATGGTCGGCAACTCTGGCGGCGAGCTTGCTACGCGCGGCTTCATTGAAGGGTTGGATGCGCAGACAGGCAAGTCATTGTGGCGGATGTGGACAGTGCCTGCACCGGACGAGAAGCATGGCGACACATGGGCTGAGGGCGCCTACCTGAAGGGTGGCGTGCCCGCATGGATTACCGGCAGCTATGACCCTGAACTTGACCTGGTATATTGGGGTGGCGGTAACGGCGGCCCGTGGAATACCCAGGCGCGTGGCGATGGCAAGGATACGCTCTACCTCGATTCGGTCATGGCGATACGGCCGAAGACGGGCGAACTGGTTTGGTACTACCAGTACACGCCGCGTGATTCTTTTGATTACGATGGCGTCAATGAACTGGTGCAGGCCGAGATGAAGATAGATGGCCGCCTGCGCAAGGTCATCATCCATGCTGACCGCAATGGCTTTTTCTACGTGCTTGATCGGGTCAATGGCGAGTTGCTCAGGGCCAACCCGTTTGCCAAGAAAATCACCTGGGCCGAGGGTATTGATATGAAGACAGGCCGCCCGATCGAAACGGCGGTCACAAAAAAGATCAATGCGGCGCTGGAACTGGAAAATTTTGAAGAGGTCTGGCCATCCGGCCTGGGCGCCAAAAACTGGGCGCCGATGGCCTTTGATCCCAAGCGTAACCTGGCCTATGTCAATACAGTCAATCTGGGCATGCGCATCCGGCCGGTGAAGCCGGAGTACCGGCAAGGCGCCTGGTATCTTGGCGCCGAAATCGGCGGCTGGATCGATCCGGAAGATGGCAAACGCGGCGCTTTGCGCGCCATCGACCCGCTGACGGGTAAAGCCAAGTGGTCTTATGAACAGGAGACTCCATTCCTCAGCGGCGTGCTTGCCACAGCAGGCGGCCTGGTGTTCACCGGCTCCATGCTGGGTGAGTTCATCGCGTTTGACAGCGACACCGGAAAACGCCTGTGGAGCTTTCAGACTGGATCGGGAATTACCAGCCTGCCCATCACCTGGGAGCGCAATGGTGAGCAATACGTGACGGTGGTGAGCGGTTCGGCGAATGTATACCAGGCCATGGTCGGCGATCCCCGGCTGGCGAATGTGCCCAAGGGCTCTTCGGTGTGGACTTTCCGGTTGGGCAAATGGTGATGCTTGGCGGAAAATCTCAAAATTTGTTGAGCGGCCTGCTGTTAGCGCTTGCGCTGCTTCCCCCCGCATACGCAGCAACGGATAATGATAAATATCCCGTAGCGCCAGTGGTTCCTCTGGATGTCTCCCAGGTTGCCGCTGTTCCAGCGCCGACTATCGCTGACCCGGCGCTGGCCAAAAAAGGCAAGCGCTTGTACGCCTTGGTGTGCGCGCGATGCCATGGGCTCAACATGGTGCTCACGGGGGAGTCGACGTTTAATCTGCGGGAGTTTCCACTGGATCAAAAGGAGCGCTTTGTTGAATCCGTCACCAAGGGCAAGCGCGCGATGCCAGCCTGGGGTGGCATGGTCAGTCCGGAAGAAATTGAAGCATTGTGGGCTTATATCAACACGCGTGGGGTTCCCTGATTTTCAGAAAACAATACAATCGCCAAAAACAAGTTATCCGACAGAACTGATTCCAATCAGCCACAACTTAAACAGGGGGAAGCATGGACATAAGGACAGGCATTCTGGTCGCCACATGGCTTGGATCGGGCATGTTGGCTTTTTCAACGGTTGCAACTGCCACGGCCTTGCCCGATGCGGCGGCACTGCGCAACGATGCACACAGCACGGCGGATGTTCTGACCTATGGCATGGGTTACGACCAAAAACGTTACAGCCCTTTGGCCAAGATCAATCGCAACAACGTCAAGAAGCTTGTCCCGCTGTGGAACCTGAGCCTGGACCATTCGGCCAACGCGGCGGTGCAGCCGCTGTTGGTCGATGGTGTGATTTACGTCACCATGCACGATTCGACCGTGGCGATCGACGCCTTGACCGGGCGTCAGCAGTGGAAGGCGCCGGTCGATCTGCCCGCCGACGTGTATGCCTCGGTTTGTTGCAGCGTGCATTCCCGTGGCGCGGCTGTGCTGGACAACAAGCTGTATCGCACGACGTTGGATGGGCGCGTGCTGGCGCTGGACATGAAAACCGGCAAAACGCTGTGGAGCACCACGGTCGCCGACTACAAGCAGGGCTATACCTTCACCCTCGCGCCGTTGCTGGCCAATGGCGTCGTGATGGTCGGCAATTCCGGTGGCGACATGGGCACGCGCGGCTTTATTGAAGGCCTGGATGCGCAAACCGGCAAGTCGTTATGGCGGTTCTGGACGGTTCCCGCACCAAACGAAAAACATGGCGATACCTGGGCTGAAGGCGCCTACCTGAAGGGCGGAGTTGCCACCTGGGTCACCGGCAGTTACGACCCCGAGCTTGATCTGGTGTATTGGGGTGCGGGCAATGGCGGCCCCTTGAATACTCAGGCGCGCGGCGATGGCGACAAGGATACGCTGTACAGCAACTCGGTGCTGGCGATACGGCCGAAGACCGGCGAACTGGTTTGGTACTACCAGTACACGCCGCGTGATTCATTTGATTACGATGGCGTCAATGAGCTGGTGCAGGCCGACATGAAAATTGACGGCCGTCTGCGCAAGGTGATCCTGCATGCCGACCGCAATGGTTATTTCTATGTGCTTGACCGGGTGAACGGTGAATTGCTCAGAGCCAACCCCTTCGCCAAGAAAATCAATTGGGCCGAGGGCATTGACATGAAAACCGGCCGCCCGATTGAGTCGGCGGTCACCAAAAAAGTGAACGCCGCGCTGAATCTGGATGATTTTGTCGAAGTCTGGCCCGCCATGTTTGGCGCCAAGAACTGGGCGCCGATGGCCTTTGATCCCAAGCGTAACCTGGCCTATGTGAATACCGTCAATATGGGCATGCGTTACAAGCCTGTGACCCCGGAATACCGGCCGGGTGCGGCGTATCTGGGTGCTGAAATTGGCGGCTGGGTTGGTCCGGAAGATGGCAAACGCGGCGCCTTGCGCGCGATCGACCCGCTGACAGGCAAAGCCAGGTGGTCGTCCGAACAGGATGTCCCCTTCTTGAGCGGCGTGCTTGCCACGGCGGGTGACCTGGTTTTTGCCGGCTCGCTATTCGGTGAATTCATGGCGTTTGACAGCGATACCGGCAAGCAGTTGTGGCGCTTCCAGACAGGCTCGGCGATCACCAGCATGCCGATCACCTGGGATCATGACGGTGAGCAATATGTGACGGTCGTGAGCGGTGGCGGGAGCGGTTACCAGATTCTGATCGGTGATCCGAAACTGGCGAATGTGTCCAAGGGTTCTTCCGTGTGGACCTTCAGGTTAAGCAAATGGTGAGCGCTTCGCCGCAAAACATTCCGTTGTGAACGCATGCGGCCTCACGGGATGCCCGTGAGGCCTATCTGAAACCGGCTGAAAAGTCGGCGCTGGCAACACGGCGATAAATCAGCCTCAGGGCGCGCTATGCGCGGCGATATATTTGCCTATCCCCTGAATCGCCTGCTTGCCTTCCGGAATCATCGCCGCCATCAAGTGCCAGACGTGCATCATGCCATCCCAGACTTCGAGGCTGACATTGATGCCTGCCGCTTTGGCGGCGGCGTTAAGGCGCAAGGCATCGTCCAGCAATACTTCTTCACTGCCCACCTGGATCAGCAGCGGCGGCAATCCGGTGAGATCGGCAAACAAGGGCGAAGCCAAAGGCGATTCTGGCGCCTGGCCGGCCAGATACAAATCGCCCATCCACTTGAGTGGCCCTTTCCCCAGCAGCGGATCAGCCTCCTCTTTGGTTTTCATTGACTCGCCTGAGAAAGTTAAATCTACCCACGGAGAAATGCAAATACCCGCCGCCGGCAGCGGCAGGCCTTGTTGTTTTAGCGCCACCAGCGCGGCAACCGTCAGCCCGCCACCGGCGGAATCCCCTGCAAACACAATATTTTCCGGCTTGGCGCCCGTATCGAGCAATCCACGATAGGCGGCCACCGCATCGTCAACCGCCGCAGGAAAAGGATGTTCCGGCGCAAGGCGATAGTCGAGCAGCAATGCCCGCGCGCCGGACGCATCGGCAATCCGGCCCACCATGTCGCGATGCGTGGCGATGGAGCCAATCACATAGCCGCCACCATGCAGATAGAGAATGACCCGGTTGCCGGTGAGTACGCTGGGCATTTGCCATTCGCCTGGCACACCGCCAACGATGGCCTTTTCGCCCGGCTTGCGCCGTGCGCTCATCGCCGACATTTTTTCCAGCGTCGCCCTATCCTGGGCGACGGAACCGCTGACACCGACCTTGCCTTTCATCACCCTGCGCGTGACTGCCGCCATCAGCTTGCTGCGGATACTGGCCATGATTGCTTACCTCCTCTCAGTGAATGAAGTTTTTCTTGCAGCTTACAACAAAGGACAAAAAATGCGCCCGCTTAAAAGCCACGCTTAAAAGCCAAATTGCGCGGAAATGCCCACCAGATTATTACGGCCGGGCGCCGGCTCAAAAAAACGCTGATTGCTTTCATTCACGATTACCGAGCCGGCATATTGGCGGTCGCCCAGATTATCCACGCGCAAAAATTCCTTCAGCTTCCAGCCGCCTGCTGTTTGTTCAAATCCGAAGCGCAGATTAGCTATCGTATAAGCCCCTGCAGCATCCGTGTTGGCGTCATTGACCCATACCTTGCTGACATTGCGCAGTTCAAGTGCAGTCATGAATCCACTCGGTGCATGCCGCCATGAACCTTCGACGTATGCCGAGCGGCGTGGAATGCCGGGAATGAAATTGTCGGCCTGGATGGGTGATGCAGCGATGCTGTCGCGATAACGCGCCGACAGGTAGGTATATGCCGCCGCCAGCCCCAGCCCATTTGCCCAACTGGTTTGCAGGCTCGATTCAAGCCCCGAACGCCTTGTGCGGCCTGCATTGCGATATGTGGTGCGCCCACCACTATTGGTATCGACCACGATTTCGCGATCCGTATCCACGGCAAACAACGCCACATTGAGTTGCGTTGCCTGGCCCAGCAGCGACTTGAAACCCAGCTCAAGATTGTTGCTTTTTGCCGCCTGCAAACCAAGATTGAGTCCCGGCCCGGCGCTGCGGTATGAGAGCTCGTTCAGCGTTGGCGTCTCGAATCCCTTGCCGTAGGACACATAGATGTTCAGCGCCGGGGTGACGCGCCAGGTCGCGCCGGCCACCGGCGTCACGGCGGAAAAGTCGGTCGCGCCGCTGTCGTCGCCATTGCCTGTGACAATGTAGTTATCTGCCGAACGAAACTTGACCATGCTGCGGCGTATTCCCGCCATGAACAGCCATTGCTCGGCAGGTTCCCACTGCGTCTGGATATATTGGTCGAAGTTGTGAGCAAGATTATTTTCATCGCGGCGCAAGGCGCCTTGAACGCCCAGCACCGGGCCGGCAAAGTTCTGGAAGCCCCGGCGCGCCTCATCCAACCGGTCGTAGTTGATGCCCAGCGTCGTGGTCAGCGGGCTGCCGGCCAGTTGGCCGCGATGCATCCACCGTGCATCGATACCCCAATAGTCGCGCGTCAAATCAATCACGCCGCCCGGATGGCTGGCCGCCGCCTGCGGCCCGGTCGGGATCGCCTGGTACTGCGTACTGTCGCGCGAGCCGCGATAAATCATCACTTGCGCCGTATCGCCAGCGCCGACTTTTCGCGCGTACGTCAGTCCCGCTTGTTCTTGCGCGACGCTTTTGCGCGTGTTGAAGGTGGTGGCGACACTGGCCGCCTGACGCGGGTCTGCCTCGAACTGCGCCCTGGTCAGGCCCAGCGGGTCCTGAATGTCCGGCATATCCACGGCATTGACGACCAGGGTCAGCGTCGAATCCGCATCCGGATGCCAGCGCAGCTTGCCGTTCAAGGTGTCGCGCTTGGCGGCGCTATGTTCGCGGTAGCCATCGGTACGAAACGATGAGGCATCCAGCACATAGTTCAGCGCGCCATTGTCCCCCGTCAGCTTGGCGCCGATACGCTGCGCGCCATAACTGCCCATGATGACAGACGGCGTGATCTGCACACCTGGCGCGCCGTCTTCAGTGAACAACGCAATCACGCCACCGGCCGAATTGCCATACAGCGCGGAGAAAGGCCCGCGCAGCACTTCCAGCCGCGCTGCGGAACCCAGATCAAAGTGCGAGATCTGTCCCTGCCCATCCGGCATCGTCGCGGGAATGCCATCCGTGTACAGCCGCAACCCGCGCACGCCAAAGCTTGCCCGCGCGCCAAAACCGCGCGAGGAGATTTGCACATCCTGCGCGTAGTTCTGCCGGTTCTGCGCCACGATGCCGGGAATGCGCACCAGTGACTCGGACAGGTTCATCTGCAACTGGCCATCCTGCAACTGCGTCTGATCCAGGCGGTCAATCGATAACGGCAAGTCGAAGGCGGATTGTTCCGTTCGCATAGCGCTGACAACCACGGCATCGCCGACCGGCGTGGTCTGTTGCGCCAGCCCTGGCAGAGAAAAAAATGCTGGCCCGGATACCAGCAGCCCGCAGCAAAAGCTTGTGCGTTTTAGCAAAAAACGGTGCTCCTCATCGTCAATCGAATGCGTTAATTAAATGCCAAACGGATACCGACCTGAAAATTTCTCGGTGCGCCCGGTGCGTAAAACGTATCCCTGCCCCAGCCATCCGAATTAGTTTGGAATGCCTCGTTCGCGTTAAAAGGGTTTTCCGCCAAGGCGCCTGCCGAAGCATACTTGCGGTCAAACACATTGTTCGCCTGGAAAAATAGCGTCCAGCCGCGCGCCAGCCGGATTCTTGCGCCGAGGTCGAGCAATGCGTATCCCGCCACTTCGCCACTACCAAGAAAAGTATGTGTTGCGCCAAAGCGATCGGTCGCGCTGCCCGACTGGTGCGCATTGTTTTCGTTGCCGCGCGCATATTGATGTGAAAAAGCGACCACCGTTGCAGTCAAGGTCCACCGCTCATCCGGGGAACAGTCTGCGTTGAATTTGAATTGGTGCGAGGGAATGCCGGGGATACGGTTACCGGATTGCACAAAAATCTCATCATCCTGTCCACTCCCGCTGCATTCAGCCGATTGTCCGCGAGCGCTGTTATTCGGTGATAGCAAGCAGGCCGCTGAACGGTAAGTGGCTTTGACATAGCTGTAGCCCGTATGCCAACTGAGCGGACCTGATTCGCCAGACAAACCAAGTTCAACGCCAGCGCGCCGCGTACGGCCAAAATTGGTGAAGTAACCCTGACTCGTGGACGTGCCGACAAACAGGATGTCATCGCGATTATCTGCTGTATAGACAGCGGCATTCCACTTCAGCGTCCTGTTGCCGCCGCGCATGCCAGCCTCGGCCGTGCGTGTCACGACTTGTTTGAGATAGGGGTCAGCCTGCATCGCATTGGGCAGTGAGCAGGGATTGGCCGGGTCGGCGCAGCCCAGCTCGATCGGGCTGGGCGTCCGATTGCCCTGCGCCAGCGTGGCGAACAGGGTCACTACCGGATTCAGCACCCATGTCGCGCCGAGGGACGGGTTGAGCTTGGTATAAGTGAAGTCCCCATCCAGGTTATGCGGCATGCCGGGATTCAATTCATCGGTGGACATAACGCGGGCATGGTTGTAGCGTAACGCCGTGTTAATTGACAGCATCTGCCATGGCTTGTAAATATCGTTTGCAAACAAACTCCAGTGGCGTGTCCTGCCCAGCAACTGGTTATCGATTTGCATCCCGGAAAAGTCGGCGATGACACCACGGTGGGCATCAAAAATACCCGGTTCGGTCGATTGCTGAAATGATGTCCGGCTTTGATCGACAGTCGTCCCCAACGCGACCTGGTGGCGCTCGCCCAGCCACGACCATTGCAGCGCGCCACCCCAGCTGCGCTGCTCGCTGCGGGTGCGGTTATTGGCGCCGGTATCCGTATTGAATCCGAGCCCGCCGTTAGCCCCGGCAGCGCCATCCAGCAGCGGGTTGCCTTCAAATTCGTCATTCACATCCCCATTCAATATCTGCGTGCGGTTTCTGCGGTGATAGAGCAATGCGGTCAGGCGCGAAGTCTCATCCAGCCAGTAACTCAGGTTCAGGTTCAACAGATTCATGCGGTTGTGCGTGTTGTCGGGCTGGGTAAAAATGCCCTTGTAGTCCGCTTGCAGCATGGCGCCGGGCAACAGCCCATTGCCGGTCAGGTCGGTATCGGCGTAGGTGTGACTCAAATCAAGTTCCAGATCACCGCTGTGATACGACAGCTTGCCGAACAGTTGATCCACACGCGAGGGCGAAAAGTCGCGCCAGCCATCTGCCTTGACTGTAGTGCCTGCGACATAGAACCCCCATTCATTCTGTCGATGGCCAAATTCGCCAGAAAATGACTGTTGCCCGAAACTGCCGCCATACGCCTCCAATTCACCGCCAAGTGCAGTGAAACCGCTTTTGGTCTGCATCGACAGCGCGCCACCC
>JBAQUE010000189.1:0-11166 GCA_049297315.1 Rugosibacter sp. | reverse complement strand
ACCTGAAACGCATACTGTGCTTCCATACATATCTTTTCGCCGGTCTCTGCCTCACGATCCAGCGTCAGGCCGTAGCCCAGCTCTTTCAGCAAGCTTTTTTCAAAACGGCGCAGCTCGGGCGCATCGGCGCCGCCCATGGCCAGCGCATGCAAGGCAGCATGGTAGGCATCGAACAAACCTGCATGCGCATCTTCGCGCGGCAGCATTTTCACCAGCAACTCGTTGAGATAATAGCCCAGCAGCAGGCAGCGTCCGCTCAGCAAGGGCATGCCCCCGATCCATTCGGCCTTGGCCAGGGTTTTTACCTCGCCAGCGCCAAACCAGCCGAGTTCAACAGGTTGAAAAGCCATCAGCAAACCACGCATCGCCGAGCGTGGGCGCCGCGCGCCGCGCGCCAGCAAGGGCAAGCGGCCATGATCCCGCGAAAAAACATCCACCACCAGGCTGGTTTCGCTATATGGGTAAGCATGCAAGACATAGGCGCGCTGCCCATCAATGCGTTGTTTTCCGCTCACTTCGTCACACCTGGATTAATCGTAACCGAGTGACTTCAGGGCGCGCTCGTCATCTGCCCAACCTGACTTGACCTTGATCCAGGTTTCCAGCCAGACCTTGCCGCCAAAAAGTTTTTCCATGTCCTTGCGTGCGTCGGTGGAGATGCGCTTGAGCCGTTCCCCGGCCTTGCCGATCACCATGATCTTGTGCGCTTCCCTATCGACAATCACCGCGGCATGAATGCGGCGTAACTCACCTTCCTGCTCGAATTTTTCGATTTCGACAGCAATCCCGTAAGGCAACTCTTCACCCAGGTTGCGGAACAGTTTTTCGCGCAGGATTTCAGAAGCCAAAAACCGCTCGGAGCGATCGGTGATATCGTCCGCGTCGAATACCGGCGGCATTTCCGGCAAATAAGCGGCCGCCGCCTTGAGCAGGGTGTCCGTGCCCAAACCTTTTTCGGCAGAAAGCGGCACGATTTCGGCAAACGTGCGTCCTGCCGAGATGCGTGCGATGAAAGGCAATAAGCGGGCTTTGTCATCCATCCGGTCAATCTTGTTGATGACCAGGATGACAGGCTTTTCCGCTGGCAACATGGCCATCAGGTCTTCTTCTCCTGCTCCCCACTGCCCTGCCTCAATCACCAGCAAAATCACATCAACGTCGGCAAACGAGGAAGTCACGCTGCGGTTCATCAGCCGGTTCAGCGCATTTTTATGGGTCGTCTGAAAACCCGGCGTATCGACGAAGATGAACTGGGTATCCGCCGTGGTCAGCAGGCCATGAATACGGTGCCGCGTGGTTTGCGCCTTGCGTGAGGTGATGCTGATCTTGGCGCCGACCAGCTGATTGGTCAGCGTTGACTTGCCGACATTGGGACGGCCGATGATGGCCAGATAACCGGTACGGAAATGTTCATTCATTGTTTGATAGTGGCAAGCACCTGGCGCGCCGCCTGTTGTTCGGCGATGCGCCGGCTGTTACCTATCCCGACGCATCGAACTTCCAGTTCAGGGATGACGCACTCGACCTCGAATTCCTGAGCATGCGCTTCTCCACGAATGGCAAGAAGCCCATACTGCGGCAAGGATAAATGACGCCCTTGCAACAATTCCTGCAAGGTGGTTTTCGGATCCTTGCCTGAACTTTTCGGGTCGATGCGCAGTATCCAGGGCATGAAAAGATGTTCGATGACCCCTTGTGCAGCGATAAAACCGGCGTCCAGATAGACTGCCGCAAATACGGCTTCCAGCGCATCTGCCAGTGTGGATGGCCGGCTGAAGCCGCCGCTTTTCAGCTCGCCCTCGCCTAAGCTAAGCTGGCTACCCAACTGGATGCTTATGGCAATTTCGGCCAGCGTTTCCTGACGCACCAAGCTGGCGCGCAAGCGGGATAGATCCCCTTCATTCAATTCAGTAAAACGCGTAAACAGGGCATGGGCGATGACGCAATTCAGGATGGAGTCGCCCAGGAACTCCAGGCGCTCATTATGCGGCGCACCAAAACTGCGATGGGTAAGTGCTTGGCGCAATAACGCTGGACAAGAGAAATGATGGCCGAGCAATGGCTCCAATACCTGGAGCTTCATTATTTTGCGCTACTACCCTCAAAATCGAAGACCAGGCTGACGTTGGCGAACAGCGGGACTTTTTTTGTATAGGCAAAAGAAATCACCAGATCCCCACCCTCTTTGCTGATGTCCAGGTCTTCGGCCGTAATGCTTTTGATGACATCAATATCTGCACGCTTGTCAAATGAGGCGCGCACCTGCGCTATCGGCGCTTCCTTGAGGCCGCTGTCAGCAGCAGTCGCCTTGACCACCTTGACTATCTTGCCGTATTCAATCCACTCCGGCAGCACTTTCATGGTAATCAATGCCAACAGGGCAAAAATTACTGCCCCGACCAGCAGGCCATTAAGACTGACACCGCGTTGAGATTTCATTTGCATCTCCTAATGAAATGAACCTATCCGTTGCAAATGGCCAAAATTGAACCAGATAAAAAATGCCTTCCCCACCAGATTCTGATCGGGAACAAAACCCCAGTAGCGGCTGTCTTGCGAGTTATCCCGGTTGTCACCCATCACGAAATAATATCCTTCAGGCACCTTGCAATGGATGCCTTCCGCATTGTATTGGCAATTGTCGCGATAGGGAAAATCCACGATGGGGCGGACAAATGCAGCCGAATCCGGATCTATCAGGATCGAATGTTCAACCTTGCCCAAGGTTTCGCGAAAACGTGGTGTGTAGTACATCCTGGCAGGATCCAGATAGTCATCCATCTTTTTCCTATTGACCTCCTGCCCATTGATCGTCAGTTTTTTGTTGTGATAACTTATCTGATCGCCTGGTAACCCGACCACGCGCTTGATGTAATCCAGCGAAGGGTCAGGCGGATAACGGAACACCACGACATCACCCCGTTGCGGGGCGTTCAGTTCGATGATTTTCTTGTTGATGACCGGCAGCCGGATGCCATAAGTGAACTTGTTCACCAGGATGAAATCACCGACCAGCAGCGTCGGGATCATTGACCCGGAAGGAATCTTGAATGGCTCGACCAGGAACGAGCGCAGGAAAAATACGGCAAGGATAACGGGGAAGAAACTGCCACCATACTCAACCCACCAGGGATCCTTGGCCCCGGCTGGACGTTTCTTGCGCAGCCAGAAATGATTAAGCACCCACAGGATGCCCGTGGCGACTAAAAATACAAAAAGGATCAGGGCAAAATTCATGCAGCCTCCGCCAAATCACCCGCGAGGGAAAGGTTGTATAACTGAACCAGAACCAGCAAGGCGGATTGTTTCGGCTGTTCAAGCAGGGCCATCATTTATCCCCCACGCGCAGGACTGCCAGAAAAGCTTCCTGCGGAATCTCCACGCGCCCCACCTGTTTCATGCGCTTTTTGCCCGCCTTCTGTTTTTCCAGCAGTTTTTTCTTGCGCGTGATGTCCCCGCCGTAGCATTTTGACAATACATCCTTACGCATGGCTTTCACATTTTCCCGCGCCACAATCGTCGAACCGATAGCCGCCTGAATAGCCACGTCATACATCTGCCGGGGAATCAGTTCGCGCATTTTGGCCGCCAGCTCCCTACCGCGGTACGCCGCATTGGCGCGGTGAACAATCAGCGACAGCGCATCGACTTTTTCAGTATTGATCAGGACATCCAGCTTGACCACATCAGCGGCGCGATATTCCTTGAATTCGTAATCCAGCGAGGCATAGCCGCGCGAGACGGATTTGAGCTTGTCGAAGAAATCCATCACCACCTCGGCCATCGGCATGTCATAGGTCAGTTGCACCTGGCGGCCGTGGTAAGCCATGTTAACCTGCGAACCACGCTTGCTTTCGCATAGCGTGATAACCGCACCCAGATATTCCTGTGGCACGAATATCTTGGTGGTAATGATCGGCTCACGGACTTCCTCGATCTTTTGCACTTCAGGCAGCTTGGCCGGGTTCTCCACCATGACCGTGCCGCCATCCCGCAGACGGACTTCATACACCACCGTCGGCGCTGTCGTGATTAAGTCCTGATCAAATTCGCGCTCCAGGCGCTCCTGCACAATCTCCATGTGCAACAGCCCCAAAAACCCGCAGCGAAAACCAAAACCCAGCGCCTGCGAGACTTCCGGCTCGTAATGCAGCGAGGCATCGTTGAGTTGCAGTTTTTCCAGCGCGTCGCGCAGGCTCTCGTACTGGTTCGACTCGACCGGATAGAGACCGGCGAATACCTGCGACTTGATTTCCTTGAAGCCAGGCAGCGCCTCCGCGGCTGGCCGCTCCGCCAGGGTGACGGTATCGCCGACCTTGGCGGCCTGGAGCTCCTTGATGCCGGAGATGATGAAGCCCACCTGTCCGGCACGCAACTCAGGACGCGGCAATGACTTGGGCGTGAACACGCCGACCTGCTCGCACAAATGCAGGGAGCCGGTGG
Organism: Rugosibacter sp.; assembly: GCA_049297315.1. Lineage (GTDB taxonomy): Bacteria > Pseudomonadota > Gammaproteobacteria > Burkholderiales > Rhodocyclaceae > Rugosibacter. Next base: position 6,723 of record JBAQUE010000189.1, on the reverse strand, counting down.
ACATCAGCTTGATCTTGTCCTTGGCCTTGAGCACACCGTCGACCACCCGCACCAGCATCACGACGCCCACATAATTATCGAACCATGAATCGATAATCAAGGCCTTGAGTGGGGCATCGGCATCACCCTTTGGCTGTGGAATGCGCGCGATGACCGCCTCCAGTACATCATCCACGCCAAGTCCGGTTTTGGCCGAACACAGTACGGCCTCTGTCGCGTCGATGCCGATCACGTCTTCGATTTCCTGACGTGCGTTATCCGGGTCGGCCTGCGGCAAATCAATTTTGTTCAAGACCGGCACCACCTCGACACCCAGCTCGATCGCGGTATAACAGTTGGCGACGGTTTGCGCTTCGACGCCCTGCGAAGCATCAACGACCAGCAATGCGCCTTCGCAAGCCGACAGCGAGCGACTGACCTCATAGGAAAAATCGACATGCCCCGGTGTATCGATCAGATTCAGATTGTAGGTCTGACCATCACGCGCTGTATAACTTAACGCCGCTGTCTGCGCCTTGATGGTGATGCCGCGCTCACGTTCAATATCCATCGAATCGAGCACTTGGGCTTCCATTTCACGGTCGGACAAGCCGCCACAGCGATGGATGATGCGGTCGGCCAGCGTGGATTTACCGTGGTCGATATGGGCGATGATGGAGAAGTTGCGGATGTGATTCAATTTTTGTGCTTCAGCCAATAAAAAAGGCGCCCATGCAATCTGTAGAGCACCTTTGAGACATCAAAACGGGAGGCCGATTTTAGCGGAAAGCACTTAAATACTCACGTACTTTCGCTGCATCCAGGAAGTAATGGCACAATTCGTCTCCCTCGGCATCCAGCAATACCGGCACAAGTTCGTCATACTTTTCTTCCAATGCCGGATCGGCATCCACGTCGATGACCTCAACCGCAAAACCCGCCAAGCCATGCTCGCTGCGCATATCATTCAGCGCGGCGAGCATGGTTTGGCAAAGGTGGCAATAATCGCGGCTGAGCAACCGCAAGATGGGCTTATTTATCCGTGACTCCCTTGATCGTCACGAAGGTCTGCATATCTCCCCGGCGCACCAGCAAGGTAATGGTGGCGGATTTATCCAGGCCTGACAGCAACTCGTTGAACTGCGCGACGGATTTCACATCCACTTGTTTCCCCTTGTGAATAAAGGACAGGATGATGTCGCCCGGGCGCAGGTCCGTGCGCGCGGCATTAGCGACGTCTTCGACGATCAGGCCGTATTGCAGACCTATCGCGCGCCGTTGCTCAGCCGTTGGCATGGCCAGCACCAGCCCCAGGCGATTGGCCTTGGTGGGCTCTTCGGACTTGCGTCCACGCTGGATGGCTGGCGCCTCATCGTCAGGCATTTCACCTACCGTGACTGTCAGATCACGGGTTGCGCCTTTGCGCCAGACTTGCACAATCACATTACTGCCCGGTTTGGTTGCACCGACACGGCGTGGCAGATCGCTGGACTCGGTTACCGGCTGGCCATCAAATTTGAGGATGACATCGCCTGCTTCCATGCCGGCCTTGCCTGCCGGAGATCCCTTCTCCACCGATGCCACCAGTGCGCCTTGCACCTTGCTCAGGCCAAAGGATTCCGCGAGTTCCTTGTTTACATCCTGAATCACTACGCCCAGGCGGCCACGGCTCACCTTGCCCTTCAGCTTGAGTTGGCTTTGCACATTCAACGCGACATCAATCGGAATGGCGAAAGACAAGCCCATGTAGCCGCCGGAACGCGAATAGATCTGGGAGTTTATGCCTACCACCTCGCCGTTCAAGTTGAACAAAGGGCCGCCGGAATTGCCCGGATTGATCGGTACATCCGTCTGGATGAAAGGCACAAAGTTCTCTTGCGCCAGCGACCGCCCCTTGGCGCTGACGATGCCCTGGGTTACTGTGTTTTCGAAACCGAAAGGCGAGCCGATCGCCACCACCCACTCGCCCACTTTCAGCTTGTTCGGGTCACCGAGTTTGGCTACCGGCAAATTCGCCGCTTCAATTTTGATCAAGGCCACATCGGTGCGCTTGTCGGCGCCCAGCACCTTGGCCTTGAATTCGCGCTTGTCGGTCAGCTTGACGGTCACCTCGTCGGCATTATCGACCACATGTGCATTCGTCAAAATATAGCCATCCGCGCTGATGATGAAACCCGAACCCAGCGACTGGCTCTTGTATTCGCGCGGGGCTCCGGGGTGGCCTGGCGGCATGCCGGGGATTTGCCCGGGGAAAAAGCGGCGGAAAAACTCCTGCGCCGGGTCATCCTCGTCAAACGGCATCTGCTGCATCATCGGATTCTGCTTGATGACCTGGGTGGTACTGATATTGACCACGGCCGGCCCCTGGCTTTCCACCAGTCCGGTGAAATCCGGCAGATCACGGGCCTGGCCGGGTGCGGAAAATACCGTGAACAAAGTTACAAAACAGGCGATGCATAATTTCTTCATGGGTTTTCCTTGACTATTTTCTGGGTTGAACACGAATACTGCAAAAAAAGCGGGCTGCGCGCACGACAGGCATGGGATTCATGGCGCCGCAGTAAAGCAAAACCGAAGAGCAATCCAAGACACATGCCTGCCACGGCGGCGACATCCCCCATCCACCATTGGCCAATGACCGCGCCGCCAATGGCCAGCAGGACAGGCATCAAATAAGACACAAGGGCTGCACGCCAGAGGGTTCCATCAGCCACAACCAGGTCGATAAGATCGCCCACATGCAGATTAAGTTCATTATCCAGACGATAACGACGCGGGCTGCTGCGCCCCAGCAAACCCGTCTGGCAACTACCCGGCGCAGGGCAATTGGCGCATGCCTGCATCCTGGCAGGCACCTCAATCCAAACGTTATTACCGCTCACTGCGATAACAAGGGCAGCGCACTGGCTCATTGCTTTTTCCACTCGATGCCATCGCCCAGCAATTTGACTGTGGCAGCGGGTACTTCGCCCATCACGACCAGCAAATAATCATCCATCTGCCGGTGATAGACGTTGATCGGCCCGTAACTGGAGATGACGGACAATGTCTGGCCGCCCAACCGGGTTGCCGGATTACGCGGCTCGATGAAAGCCGATATGGAGGCGACGCCATCAGAAAACAGGATATGCAAGCTGGGTGGCCGGCCGCCGGAAGACTGGCGCTTCATGGCGCTGATCCGGTGAAAACCGGGGAGCGCCATATGAAAAACCCAGCCCAGGTCTTCCGGCACGATTTCCGTCGCAGTAATCTTCTGCACCTGGACATCGGCGCCGACGAAGCGCGGCTTCAGCGCATCGCGCTCCAGCGGCTGGCCAATGTTCACTTGGGTAAAACTGAATAATTCGAGCGCTTCGCCACGCTCACCCAGTATGGTCGACTTGAGCAATAAGCCACTGGCGCCATCCATCCACAACCGGTAGCCATAGCGCAGGTTGTCGCGCGGCTTGATCACCACGATCTGGCTATCCAGGCCAGCTACCCGCCCCTGGCCGCTACGGCTGATCAGGTAATAATCCGGCAGGCTGCCCAGCCCTACCGGCAACAAGGCGGGAAAACGATGCTGCGTCGTCCGGGTTTCGATAATCAGGCGCTTTTCATCCGGCAGGAAACAGGTGGTTTCCTCACCTTTGCGGATCGTCTCGCGCGGGCTGCCATCCAGCACTTCGATATGCTCCATATCCCGGCCATCAGCCCAGGTATGGGCAATATGCGAGGTTTCCATCCGGCTGCCGCTTTGATACACAAAGGTACCCGCATATGTCAGCTGCTTCGCGGCCTGCGCCATGCGCTGCAACAGGAGCAGGCTGTTGTCATCGGCCCGCGCAAAAGTCGGCGCCAGCAAGACGGCGATCAGCGTGAAGCCCAGCCTGAAAAACCCCATCAGCGCCGCTCACCCGAAGTAACCACAGAGGCGGCGGTTACGGTGCGGATATGGTTTGAGCCGCCTATCAAAGAACCACTCGGCGCATAGGCCTGGTGGGCGACCAGATATTCCTGCAAATAAGCCGATTGGTCGTCCGCCGCAGGCGAAGTGTTTGCCGCCAGCGCGACATTAGCCGCCGCTACCGGTGGTTTTGCGCTGGCGATTGCCGGGTGGCCGGATTCAGCGACAGGCGCCAGCGCCACCCAGGCCACCAATGCCACGCCAGCGACAGTAGCGGCTGCAGCCATCAGCGGCCGCTGCCAGCGTGGCCGGTTACGCGCTGTGCGAACTGGCGCCAATACCGTAGGTTCCAGCGCCAGGAGAGGGGCCACCCGCGCTGCTATATCCATTGCCAGGAAAGGCTCCTGGCGCAAGGCATCGCCTATCAGGTGATAGAGATGCCAATCCTTTTGCTGCATCGCGTCCCGCGACAAGGCGCGCAGGGCATCCGCTGCTTCATGCGCATCCAGTTCGCCATCCATCAGAGCTGAAATCTGTATTTTCATGTTGTCACCTCGACATCTTGTTCATCAGTTACCGTTACCAGCGTTTATCCGGCGCGGCGTCGAGCAATGGCTTGAGCTTGACCGCAATCGCATCCCGTGCGCGAAAAATCCGCGAGCGCACCGTGCCTATCGGGCAATCCATCGCTTCGGCAATTTCTTCATAGGTCAAGCCTTCAATTTCACGCAGCGTAATCGCCGTGCGCAAATCTTCCGGCAGGTTGGCCACGGCAGTGTTTACCGCTTCACCGATCTGCTTGGTCATCAACAGCCGCTCCGGTGTCTCGGTGTTATGCAAAAGTTCGGCTTCGACGTAATCGGGATTTTCTTCATCGTCTGCCGTGGTGGTGAGCTTTGCCCGTTGTCCATGAGTCATCAACCAGTTTTTTGCCGTATTGACGCCAATACGGTACAGCCAGGTATAAAACGCGCTGTCATTGCGAAACCCCGCCAGCGCACGGTAAGCACGGATAAAACTGTCCTGCACAATGTCTTCCACTTCCGCCGGATCGCGCACCATGCGGCCGACCAGACGCGCAAGCTTGCGCTGGTACTTATTGACCAGCAAACCGAAAGCCTGCTTGTCACCCGCCTGGACACGTTCAACGAGTATCCGGTCCGTTTCCCGATCGCCCATGAACTTTGTTGTTTATTCCCGCTCGATAAATTTGCCGCCATCATTCTGGCTGCGAGCAAGTATAACAAGCCGCCCGACCGGCAATCAGTAACCAACTGCGCTATGGACAGCCGTGTTGGCGGATAGTTCCACAGCATGCCAGCGATGCTATATTCGCCAACGTGAAAAAAAACACATCCCACAGTTTTGACGTCCTGGTCATCGGCAGCGGCCTGGCTGGCCAATCGTTGGCATTGCGCCTGGCCGATACACACCGCGTCGCGCTGGTCACCAAAAAGACACTCACCGACTCGGCTTCCAGCTGGGCGCAAGGCGGTATTGCCGCGGTCATCGACCCGGCCGACTCCATCGATGCGCATGTCGCCGATACCCATACGGCCGGCGCCGGATTATGCAACCCGCAAGCCACCCGTTTCGTTGTCGAACACAGCCGTGAGGCCGTGGAATGGCTGATCCGGCGTGGCGTACCTTTCACCCAGGATGATTCGGCAACCGGCTTCCATCTCACCCGCGAAGGCGGCCATGGCCAGCGGCGCATCCTGCATGCGGCGGACGCCACCGGTAGCGCCGTGCAAACCACGCTGACACACTTGGTGCGCGAACATCCAAACATCACCGTGTTCGAGCAACACATTGCGGTTGACCTGATTACCGCCGCCAAGCTCGGTCAGGCCAAAAACCGCTGCCTCGGCGCCTATGTACTCGACATCGCCAAAGATCAGGTCATCACCCTCGGCGCCGGCCATACCGTGCTGGCCACCGGCGGCATCGGCAAGGTCTATCTGTACACCAGCAACCCAGACACCGCCACTGGCGACGGAGTTGCCATGGCCTGGCGCGCCGGCTGCCGGGTGGCCAACATGGAATTCATCCAGTTCCACCCGACCTGCCTGTATCACCCGCACGCGAAATCCTTCCTGATTTCCGAAGCCATGCGTGGTGAAGGCGGTTTGCTGCGCCTGCCCGATGGCGCGCGTTTCATGCCCAAGCATGACGTCCGCGCCGAGCTTGCCCCGCGTGACATCGTCGCCCGCGCCATCGATTTTGAAATGAAGCGCCATGGCCTGGATTGCGTCTATCTCGACATGACGCACAAGCCCGCCCCCTTCCTCAAGGAACACTTTCCCAATATCCTCGCCTATTGCCTGGACCTGGGCATCGACATCACCCGGGAACCGATTCCTGTCGTGCCCGCCGCGCATTACGCCTGCGGCGGCATTGTCACCGACCTCTCCGCACACACCGATGTCAATGGCCTGTATGCGATTGGCGAAACCGCCTTTACCGGACTGCACGGCGCCAACCGGCTGGCTTCGAATTCCCTGCTCGAATGCCTGGTGTTCGCCGCCGCTGCCGCAGAGCATATTCAGGCCGCGACTGCCGAGCCGTTGCCGCCGCTACCAGAATGGGACGAAAGCCGCGTCAGCGACGCCGACGAAATGGTCGTGATCTCGCACAACTGGGCCGAACTGCGCCGCTTCATGTGGGATTATGTCGGCATCGTGCGCACCAACAAACGGCTTGAACGCGCCCAGCACCGCATCAAGCTGCTGGAACGTGAAATCGGCGAATACTATGAAAACTTCCGCGTCAGCAACGACCTGATCGAGCTGCGCAATCTCGTGCTGACCGCACACCTGATCGTCAAGAGCGCCCAGCGCCGCCAGGAAAGCCGCGGC
>JBAQUE010000188.1:0-5742 GCA_049297315.1 Rugosibacter sp. | reverse complement strand
TCAGCACACCACCCAGCGCACGTACGCCTGCGCCCGGCCCCATCAGGAAATTCATGCCAAATGCTGTTGCCACGGGAACCAATACTGGCAACAGTGACGGGATCATCATTTCCTTGATCGCCGCCTTGGTCAGCATATCGACGCAAGTACCGTATTCCGGTTTGGCCGTACCTTCCATGATGCCCTTGATGTCACGGAACTGGCGGCGCACTTCAACCACCACGGCGCCCGCTGAGCGGCCGACCGCTTCCATCGCCATGGCGCCGAACAGGTAGGGAATCAAACCGCCGATGAAAAGGCCAATGATGACCGCCGGATCGGAGAGATCAAAGGCGAAGCTCTTACCCATGGCCTGCAGGCCATGCGTAAAGTCGGCAAACAACACCAGCGCAGCCAGGCCGGCCGAACCGATGGCGTAACCCTTGGTTACCGCTTTGGTGGTGTTGCCTACGGCATCCAGTGGATCGGTAATGCCACGCACGGAAGCCGGCAGATCCGCCATCTCCGCGATGCCACCAGCATTATCGGTAATCGGGCCATACGCATCGAGCGCGACGATGATGCCGGCCATCGACAACATGGAGACTGCCGCAATGGCAATGCCATAAAGTCCACCCAGCGTATAGGAAGCCCAGATTGCGGCACACACCGAGAGCACTGGCCAGGCCGTAGATTTCATCGAGACACCCAGACCGGCAATGATGTTGGTGCCGTGGCCAGTGGTTGAAGCCTCTGCGATATGGCGTACGGGTTTGAAGTCAGTACCAGTGTAATACTCGGTGATGTAAACCATCAGGCCGGTCAGCACCAAGCCAATTACTGCCGCACCATAGATCGATAGAGAACTGATTGTTTTGCCATCAGCCATGACCAGGCCATCGCCAAGTATCCAGGTCGTGATCGGATAGAACGCAATCAATGCCATCCCGCCAGCAACCATCAGTCCCTTGTAGAGCGCGTTCATGATTTTTCCGCCGGGTGAAGTCTTGACGAACATCGCGCCGACAATCGAGGCGATGATCGAGAAACCACCCAGCACCAGCGGATAAACGATTGCCGCTTCCGCCATCAGGTCAGATGTCTTGAACAACAGCGCGCCTAGCAGCATTGTCGCGACGATGGTGACCGCATAGGTCTCGAACAAGTCAGCCGCCATACCGGCGCAATCGCCAACGTTGTCGCCGACATTGTCGGCAATCACTGCCGGATTACGCGGATCATCTTCCGGAATACCGGCCTCGACCTTGCCCACCAAGTCGGCGCCGACATCCGCACCCTTGGTGAAAATGCCGCCGCCAAGACGCGCGAAAATGGAAATCAGCGAGGAGCCAAAGCCCAGGCCAACCAGCGGGTGAACAATGCTCTCCATTGTCGCTGTCGTACCGCCTAGGTGTTTCAGCACGGCATAGTAGCCAGCCACGCCCAGCAGCCCCAGGCCAACCACCAGCATGCCAGTGATGGCGCCGCCGCGAAAGGCGACATTGAGCGCTTCATTCAACCCCGTGCGTGCGGCTTCAGCCGTACGCACGTTGGCGCGCACCGAAACATTCATGCCGATATAACCCGCCGCCCCTGAAAGTACAGCGCCGATGATAAAACCGACACCCGTCTGCCAGCCCAGGAAAATCCAGATGATGACGGCAAGAATGGCGCCGACGATGCCGATCGTCGTGTATTGGCGATTCAAGTAAGCCTGAGCCCCTTCCTGGATCGCGGCACCAATTTCCCGCATGCGTTCGTTACCCGCGGATTGCGCCAGAATCCACCGGCTGGATATCGCGCCGTAGGCAATCGCCACTGTAGCGCAGATCAACGCAAACATCAGTCCTGTCATACTCTTCCCCTTATATGTAAGTGATATATTACGAACTATTGTTTTGCAGCAACTCGCATGTTTATTGCGAATCGCGATTGATTATAGCTACCGTATCTGTTTCTCAACAATTAATTGCATCAACTCTCTTTCCTGTTGAGTGCACAGAAATATCAGCCTCCCCACTAGGAACTACGCCCTCATGCCACAAATACCACAAGGAAAAGTTCTGGTCGCCCAAGGGGGCGGCCCCACCGCCGTCATCAATCAATCCATGGTCGGTGTCGTGCTTGAAGCGCGCAAATTCCACAATGTCGATTTGGTCTATGGCGCCTTTCATGGTGTGCGCGGCATTGTGGATGAAGAGTTTCTCGACCTGACCCAGGAAACCAGCCACAACCTTGAACTGGTGGCTGGCACTCCGTCCTCCGCGCTAGGCTCGACGCGCGACAAGCCTGACCTGAAATATTGCAAGGAAATATTCCGTGTGCTCCAGGCGCATGGCATTGGTTATTTTTTCTACATCGGCGGCAATGACTCATCGGATACCGTGCGCATCGTCAGTGAAGAAGCGCAGGCGGCTGGCTATCCGCTACGCTGCATTCATATCCCCAAAACAATTGATAACGACCTGGTTAACAATGACCATACGCCGGGCTTTCCCTCCGCCGCCCGTTTCGTGGCGCAGGCCTTCATGGGCGCCAATCTGGATAATGCCGCGTTGCCAGGTGTCTATCTGGCAGTCATCATGGGGCGCCATGCTGGCTTCCTGACTGCCGCCTCGGCACTGGGGAAAAAATTTCCCGAGGATGGCCCGCACCTGATTTACATACCCGAACGTACTTTCGATACCGAAAAATTCATTGCCGATGTCAAGGCAACCTATGACAAGTACGGCCGTTGCGTTATCGCCGTGTCCGAAGGCATCCACGATGCGCAAGGCACACCTATCATCACCAGGCTGGCTTCGCAAATAGAACACGACGCCCACGGCAATGTGCAACTTTCAGGCACGGGCGCATTGGCCGACCTGCTGTGCGACGAAATCCGCAACAAGCTCGGCATCAAGCGCGTGCGTGGAGACACCCTGGGTTATTTGCAGCGCTCATTCATGGGCTGCGTGTCCGACGTGGATCAGCGCGAAGCCCGCGAAGTCGGCGAGAAGGCGGTACAGTTTGCGATGTGGGGTGAGCGCGACGGCTCTGTCGCCATCAAGCGCACCGGCTTTTATTCGGTTGATTACGAGCTGTTGCCGCTCAGCGAAGTCGCCGGCAAGACGCGCGTGATGGAGGATGATTTCATCGCGGCAAACGGCACGGATATCACCGACGCCTTCCGGCTTTATCTCCGTCCCTTGCTTGGTTCAGGCATGCCGGATGCTTACCGCTTACGCCACAACAGCGTAAAAAAAATCCTGACAAATCGGTAAGCTAGACCGAGGCAATGGCCTCAAAAGGAGGTAGTTGCTTTACTACCCGATGGTATGCAAGCTTCGCGAACTGAGGCAACCCATTCGCAGCGAAAGGAGGATAGTCTTCACCGACGATCAGCGGCGCCAGATAGCGCCGCGCCTCTTCCGAAATGCCAAAACCATCTTCGCGGATAAAACCTTGGGGAGGATGTTTCTCGATTTCCGCCACGCCATCCAGTGGCACGGCATCAATCCGCCAGACATAAGGCTCGTCAGATACACGCACGATGCCAGGCATCACCCCGCCCTGCCCTGACAAAGCCAAGCCTACAGCCGCACGGCCCACCGCGTAGGCTTGTTCGACATCGGTGCGCGAAGCGATATGCCGTGCCGCGCGCTGAAGATAATCCGCCACGGCGCAATGGCATTTCATGTCCAGCTTGCGGCGCACCAATTCAGCAATGCGTGGGCCGACGCCACCGAGTTGTTCAAAGCCATAAGTCTCCGACTTTTCCTGCTCGGCATAAAAGCCCCCTTCTGCCGTGCGCAAGCCTTCAGAGACCGCCACAATACAATACCCGGCACGCGCGACGGTTTCTTTTACCTGGGCGAGAAAGCGTGCCTCATCAAAGGGGACTTCAGGCAATAACAACAGATGCGGGGCATCGTCCGGGCTCTCCGCCGCCAAACCGCAAGCCATGGTCAGCCAGCCGGTGTGCCGCCCCATCACTTCAAGAATGAATACCTTGGTGGTTTCGGCCATTGCGTGTACATCCAGGCCGACTTCGCGTATCGAGGTAGCCAGATATTTCGCCGCCGAGCCAAATCCTGGCGAGCAGTCAGTACCGGCCAGATCGTTATCAATGGTTTTCGGCACGCCCACGGCAAGCACCGGCCAGCCCGTTACCTCGCCCAGGCGGTTCAGCAACAGGCAGGCATCCATCGAACCATTGCCACCATTGATGAACACATAACCGATGTCATACGCTCGGAAAACGGCCGCAATCCGTTGCCAGACAGCGGGGGAAATTTCTGGCCGGGGCAGCATATAGCGGCTGGAGCCGAACGCGCCACCCGGCGTGTAGCGCAAGGCGGCGATTTGCAGCGGATCTTCGCGGCTGGTATCGAACAAGTCTTCACGTAGCAAACCAAACAGTCCATCTTCCGCCGCATAGACCTTGCCAATGCGTTCAGGGTGGCTACGCGCCATTTCAATCACGCCGCAAGCTGAGGCGTTGATCACGGAGGTAACCCCTCCTGACTGTACGTAAAAAGCGTTCTTCACGGCAAATGAAACACTGGCTCAGCCAAGGACAGTGAATATCTTCTGGCTGATGCCATCAACCGGGCCAACGCCAGCAACATAGTCATACTTCGGCGCCAATGGATCACCTGTGGCGGCCCATTTCTTGTAGTAATCAACCAATGGCAGGGTCTGTGCACGGTATATATCAAGACGCTTTTTGACTGTCTCTTCCTGATCATCCTCACGCTGGATCAAGGCTTCGCCAGTGACATCATCCTTGCCTTCAACCTTGGGCGGATTGAATTTGATGTGGTAAGTGCGACCCGAACCGGGGTGCACGCGCCGTCCGCTCATGCGCTGGATGATTTCTTCGTCGGCAACATCGATTTCCAGTACATGCTCGATCTGGATGCCGCCCGTCTTCATCGCTTCGGCCTGCGGGATGGTGCGCGGAAAACCATCCAGCAGGTAACCATTGGCGCAATCCGCTTCTTTCAGGCGCTCCTTGACCAGCCCGATGATGATGTCATCAGATACCAGGCCCCCTGCATCCATGATCTGCTTGGCTTGTTGGCCCAATGGCGTGCCAGCCTTGACCGCAGCCCGCAACATGTCGCCGGTGGAAATTTGCGGGATGCCGAACTGCTTGCAGATGACGCCAGCCTGGGTACCCTTTCCTGCACCAGGGGGACCAAGAAGAATTAAACGCATATGTACTCCGATGGATAGATTTGGATAAACCGTGACAACTTCAGAAATTTTTAGTTATTTTTTGTCCTGCGCAAGATACCGTCAATTAACAACAGGGTCAAACGCACGCCTTACGAGCACCAGATCTTCAGCCGTATCGACGCCCGGTGCCGGTGCGTGAGCGCAATCAACAACATGAATCGCAAAGCCATGCGCCAAGGCGCGTAGCTGCTCCAGGGATTCCCATTGCTCGATCGCCGCCGGTGGCAGCTGGCTGTAACACCGCAGAAAACCCACGCGATAGGCATATAAGCCGATATGGCGGCGCACGGGCAAACCGGGCGGCAACATATCACGCGTTGTTGCAAACGCATCACGCGGCCAGGGAATCGGGGCGCGGGAAAAATACAGCGCACGGCCAGTTTCACCCACCACCACCTTGACCACGTTGGGATTGAAAAACTCCGCAATGTCGGTCAGCGCATGGGCGGCCGTGGCAATCGCGGCTTCTGCATCAGCGGCCAGCGCGCCAGCGACCTGGGCAATCAGCGCGGGATCAATCAGCGGTTCATCACCCTGGAC